>JANXNT010001293.1 GCA_025353985.1 Limnoglobus sp. | reverse complement strand
GGCAATGCCGACGCGGACGAGTTCGAGAAGGCCAATGACGACGCGATTCGGGTTCGCATTTCGCACGAGGACGCGGACGGGTAAACGGTTGCCCGTCGCCGTAATCGGCGGGGCTTCGACGGCTTGTACGAGAACTTCGTTTTCGTTTTGAAAGCCCGGCGCGAGTGCGAGTGCGTCGATCTGCACGCCGTTCTGTTTCGCGATTGCGGCTTGTTCCTCCGCGTTGCCGAGGTTCTCGTTGCCATCGCTGACGAGCACGATCCGCTTTGAAGTGCCTTCGGGAAACGAAGCGAGCGCGAGCTTCAGTGCGGCCGCGATGTCGGTATATTGGCCATCAATCGGTCCTGCCATGCGGTCGTCGATCGGCAGATCGCGTAGCCGTGCGGGTGGCAAAGCGAGGCGTGGCCGCTTGCCGAAAAGGATCACACCGGCGCGATCTTCTCGACGATTCACCCCGCGTAGTCGCACCGATTGATCCACGAACTTCTGGATGCCGAGCCAACGGCGATCCGTCTGTTCGCTCGCCTTCGCGTTCGTGTCCACGTCTTGTGGCACGCTGTACGAACGATCGATGACGTAAAGCACGGTAAGGTGATCGCCGACTTGTTGCAAACGCGGTTCGGCCAAAGCGAGTACCAAGAGCGCGACGACGGCACAGCGAATGCCGATGGCCGCCCACTTCCGCGCGGATCCTAAACCGGACAAACTTCGACTTGCAAGGTAGACGACAACGGGAAGTAACGCGAGCAAAACCAGCCACCACGGGCGGACAAATCGCACGTTCCAGACGTTTCGCGTTTGTTCCGCAATCACTGCGCCGAGAAACGCTTCGAAGAGTCCGCCCAGACCGAGACACCCGCAGACGGCGATGCCCACCGCCACGCGACACGACCAATTTTGACTGATAAATAAGGTAACAACTGCGAGCAACAACGCGAATGCGGCACCGATGGAAAGTGCGCCAGAGATGTCGATCACCCCGAGTGGCGTCGTCGGTTGCAACCCCGTCAGTGCGATACCACCGATGGCGAACAAGGAGAATGCGTAGCCAATTTCTCGCGGTTTGGACGACACGACGCGAGCCACAACCGCAACGAGAATCGTCGCGATGGCGAGCCAGTGAATCGCGATGAAATCGATTGGACGCATTGCGAATACTCAGCGTTCGATTAGAAAGCGATCCGTTGCACGCGATGATTTTCGGTGTCGATCACATGCACGCGGCCGAAGCGATCCACTGCGAGCGCCCACGGGTCGGCGAGTTGCCCCATGCCCCGGCCCGGCATTCCCCAACTGCCGACCCACGTGCCATCGGGCGTAAACTTCTGCACGCGCGCATTACCACGTTCGACGACGTAGAGCATCTTATCCGGCCCGAAGGCGAGATCGTACGGATAGTGAAACTGCCCCGGTGCATCGCCCGGCCCGCCGATGGTCCGAAGCCAGTCGCCATTCAAGTTAAACACTTGCAAACGGTGGTTGCACGCATCGGCCACATAGAGATTGCCATCCGGCCCGAACGCTAGCGAACGCACACGCTGAAACTGCCCCGCTTCGTTCCCCGTTTCGCCCCAGCGTTTCAGTACGTTGCCCGCGCTGTCGAGCTTCGTAATGCGGTCGGTCACGCCGAACTCGGCGACGTAATAATGCCCCGCTGCATCTTGCACGCAATCGGAAACGTAGCCAAGTTGGGCGGCGCTACCAATCGTGCGGAGCAGGTTCCCCGCCACATCATAGGTACGCACGCAGTGATAGTGCGAATCGCAAACGAGCAAGTTCCCCTCGTTATCCACGCCAAGCCCACTCGGTCGACCATCGCGGAAATCGGGCGTCGTGAAACTGACACCGGTATGTCGGCCATCGAGATCGTAGCCTTGAATGCGTGCGGTAAAATCGACCACGAACAGTGTATCGGCAATAATGACCGCCGCACGGGGCCGCACAACATCGCCAGGCATTACGCCACGCCGCCCCCAAACGAGATCCGGCAACCGCCCACGAACTCCGCCGCGCAACGCAAACCACGTCGCCGAAAACGGCAACGCAATCGCAAACAGCACGATCCAGTAATTCCGGCGCGTCAAGCGTGGGTCCAATAGACAGAGATCGGAATTTTAACCGCAGAGAGCGCAGAGTCCGCAGAGAAATCAATTGCAATCCGTCGGCATCCCGATGAGTTTTATCAATCGTTACAAATTCAATTCTTATCTCAGCGCTCTCTTCGGCCTCTGCGGTTAAAATCTTTATTCAGAACCATCACAGCTACAGCATAGCCTACAGAGCGCGATTGCCCATTGACAAGACGCACGCGATCCGTCACCATTTCAGTCGCGGTGGGGTTGGGACCAAGATCGGTGGTTGGGCTGGCAACGGCACGATCACTTCTCCGAGGTTACCTCGGGGGTTTGTTGTTATCTGGACGGTTCGCGGCAAGACGGCGAATGCGTTCGCACGCATGACTCGTCGTGCATCACGAGACGGGTTGGCACACCCCACCGCGTTTTCATTCTGGACGAAAATACCGACGATGAATCTGAGGAACTACACCCGGAACGAACGCGAATTCGTCGAGGTGATCCAGGCGTTTCTTGCGGGGCCGTGGACCGAAGACGGTTGCGTGAAACGCGCGTCATTAGCCACCGGAACGACTTACCGGTTCATCCGCCCGTTCGTTCGCCGGATGATTGCGGCGTTCCCGAATCCGACGCACGCGGATCGCCTAATTCACTTCGCAAGAGCCGACAGCAAGCTCGTTAAAGCACTCACCGAAGAAGACGATTTTCGCGTCGAGCGCAAGTTCTATCCGCACGCGGTGATGGCCCCGCACCCGAGTGCGGCACTTTGGAATATGCCATCGATTTGCAACTCGACCGAGTTGATCGATCGGTTACGAATCGATGCGTATCAACTGGAATGGCTGGCAGATCGTGCAGAGCGAAATCCACGAGAAAAGAACCGGAAACTCCGACACTATTACCACAACTGGATATCGCGACCAATGGGGCGACCGCGGTTGTTGGAAATTCCGAAATCGATGCTGAAAACGATTCAGCAACGGATTCTGCATCTCATTCTCGACCGCATTCCGCCACACGATGCCGCCCACGGGTTTCGTGCGGGCCGCTCGATCAAGACGTTTGCCGAGGTTCACGCGGGTCGGGCGGTGGTGCTTCGATACGACCTGAGAGCGTTCTTCCCCACGGTAAACGCGAACGCGATTCTGGCAGTGTTTCGCACCGCAGGCTATCCACCAGAAATCGCGAATTACCTGATGGCATTCTGCACGACGCGACTCCCACGCGATGTCTGGGACGCTCGCCCAAATGCACCCGCAGATGGTTCGGACCACTTCGAAGGAATGCAATTCTGCGACCGACATTTGCCGCAAGGCGCACCGACATCACCCGCACTCGCGAACCTCGTTGCCTACCGGCTCGATTGCCGCTTACACGGCTTGGCCAAATCGGTCGAAGCGACATACACCCGCTATGCCGACGACCTCGCGTTCTCCGGTGGCGAAGAGTTCCGGCAAACGACCGACAAGTTTTCGCGATGCGTCGCAAAGATCGTAGATGACGAAGGATTCGCACTCAACCTCGCGAAATCGCGGGTGATGCCACAATCGGTTCGGCAACAGATCGCGGGCGTCGTGGTGAACATTCGCCCGAACGTCTCTCGCCGCGATTTCGACGAGCTTAAAGCGATCTTAACGAACGTAACCCGTCACGGCCCCGCATCGCAAATTCGCGACCACCACCCAGACTTTCGTGCCTACCTTACCGGCAAAGTCGCACACGTAGCCATGCTCAACCCCTTCCGCGCTCGACGGCTTTATGCGCTACTCAATCGCATTTCCTGGAAAGAGTTTTCAGCTGTCAGCGATCAGGTGTCAGCCGATCCAGGCACCGAAACGTAGGGGCACCCCTTGTGGGTGCCTCGGGCAATCGAAACCTGCGGTTTTTGCCGTTTTGAGTACAACGAACGATACGCGAATGCCCGAACAATATTTGGAAATGGTTCATGTCTACAAGTGACCTCATCGTTAGCGTCTCCGGGATTCGTGGCATCATCGGCGACAGCCTGACGCCCGATGCTGCCGTGCAGTTTGCCTGCGCCCTCGGCACGTACATGAAGGGTGGCAAAATCATCCTGGCGCGCGATAGTCGTGCGAGCGGGGATATGCTACGGCACGCGATCCTTGGTGGGCTGTTTGCCACCGGTTGCCGCGTCGAAGATATCGGCATTGCACCGACACCCACGGTTGGCATTGCGGTTCGGCAACTGCAAGCGGCGGGCGCGATTCAGATTACGGCAAGTCATAATCCGTCGCCGTGGAACGGTCTCAAAATGTTCGGCGCAGATGGTGCCGTGCTACCGGCCGCGAAAGGGCTAGAGATCAAAAAACTATTTGAAACGCAGGCATTTCGGCTGTCGCCGTGGAACGAAATGGGCAGCGTCGGCGTGCCACCAGATGTGCAGGGCGAACATGCGGAGAAGGTTCTCGAACAGATCAGCGTGGCCACGGTGGCGGTCGGGCAGTTTCGCGTATTCCTCGATGGCAACGGCGGGGCAGGCGGGCCACTCGGCGCGAAGCTACTTACCGATCTCGGCTGTGAAGTCGTGCAGCATAATTGCGAAGCGAACGGCATCTTCGCACACGAACCCGAGCCGACGCCCGCACACCTCGTCGATGTCGCACCGTGGGTCAAACAAACCGGGTCGCACATCGGCTTCGTCCTCGATCCCGATTCGGATCGTCTCTCGATCATCGACGAAACGGGCACGTGCATCAGCGAGGAAATCACGCTCGCACTCGCCGTGAAGTATCGGCTCCGCCAACAGCGCGGCCCCGTTGTCGTGAACATGTCGACATCGCGAATGTCCGAAGATATCGCGACGTTTGCCGGTTGCGAGTTCCATCGCTCCGCCGTCGGGGAAGCGAACGTCGTCGAGAAAATGCGTGCCGTGCAGGCTGTCATTGGCGGCGAAGGCAACGGTGGCGTGATCGATCCGCGCGTCGGCTGGGTCCGCGATCCGTTCATCGGCATGGCACTCATCCTCAGCTTGATGGCGGAGGAAAAGAAGTCGCTCAGCGAGATCGTGGCCACTCTGCCGAAATATGAGATGCTAAAAACGAAGTTCACCGTAACGAAGGAACGCCTTGCGGAATCGCTGACGAAACTCGAATCGTCGTGGCCCAACGTGAAGGTCAACCGCATCGACGGCCTACGCATCGACGGCCCCGACTGGTGGTTGCACGTCCGCGGCAGCAACACCGAACCGGTCGTGCGCGTAATCGCCGAATCGCCAACCGCCGAACAAACGGCAAAACTCTGCGAAGAAGCGGGCCAGTTGTTAACGAGCTAAAAACACGACAACACGATTAGTAAACCTGCTCGTGTGTACCCAAAGCCAGCAAGAGGATTGCTTCAGTTCCTTCGTGCTGCACAAATTCAAAAACGACTCGCAAATCCGTTGCCGCACTGCACGCCCAAAAGCCAGCTAACGGCCCACGCAACTTGTGTGTTCTCAGAGACGAACTGGATGAATCTGCCGACAGTTGTTCGAGCGTTGTGTCGATGAAATCCGCAGAATCAGGGTGAGATTTCAGCCATTTGCGAAGGTCGCGTCCAAACGCCGGTGATCGCAACAGAAGTCGTCTCACGACTGGGCCTCGCGCACGATTTCCGCTGCGGTCATCGGCTGACATTTCCCTGCGGCAAACTCGCGGCGGGCTTCCGCCACTGTGGCAGCCACACGCTCTCGCCCGCGTTCGGCGACACGTCGGTTCAAAACAGCGGCGAATTCCTCTTGGTCGTCGGCATCGAGTTGTTCAACAGCATTGAGGGCATCGGCAAACGCGGTCGAGTGACTCATAAAATCTCCTAAAAAA
>JANXNT010001263.1 GCA_025353985.1 Limnoglobus sp. | reverse complement strand
CGCCAGCACCTTTACGATGGCGACATTGCCAGTAATTCGTCCAGTTGGCAGTGGGTCGAAAGCACGTTTTCCAGCAAGCCGTACTTCATGAATAAGCAAAACATTGCCACGTTCAGCGACAATCGTTGGTGCGACGGCTGCCGTGCGAAGTGCCCGTTCGATGCCCCCTATGAGACGCTGCAACACCGGCTGTTCGGCGGGAATCGCGCACCGCTCGCCGGGAATGTCGCAGACGCACTGCCGCAAAATCCCGCGCCGATTCAACAGGAGGAACCGTACGCCGGTACGAAGTCCGAACGCATCGTTTGGCTGCATGACGCCGCACTGTCAGTCGAGAATCCGGCACTGGTGGCGAACCCGAACGCCGCCGTGCTGTTTGCGTTCGATGCACCGGCATTGCGGGCGGAACCGTGGGCGTTCCACCGGCTCGCGTTCCTCTTCGATGGCGTTCACGATCTTTTCAATAAGGCTAGTAATCCCGACAAAATCGCGGTCGCAACCGATGCCGTCACGGCCATCGAAACGCTCGCGGCCAGCGGTGCGGAGATCCACGTGACCGATCACCCGAACCCGACGGTACGCAAAACGGTGCAGGCGCTGAAGTCGCGATTTCGCGTGGTCGTCTACCCGCGTCCGGTGATAGCGGAGTATGCCGAGGAGCCGCGCCGCTTCAGTCGATATTGGGAAAAGGCCGCGATGCAGGTGCTGGGCTATCGACCGAAAAAAGCCGACAAGTGGCACAAATGAGCGTCGCGATCTGGTGGATTAAACGCGATGCCCGCTTTGCGGATAACCCCGCACTGACGGCGGCGCTGACGGCACACCGATTCGTGCTGCCGGTGTTCGCGTTCGAGCCATCGGTGATTGCAGCGACCGACTATTCCGTGATGCACCATCACGCGCAGTGGCAAGCAGTGACATACCTGCGTCAGCGACTGCGGAAGATGCTCGCGGATGTCTACGTCGGCCACGGCGAGATCGTCGAAGTTCTCGCTTCACTCCATAAACTCATCGTGTTCACGCACATCTACTCGCACGAAGAAATCGGCAACGGCATCACGTTCGCGAGGGATCGAGAGGTGGCGATGTGGTGCAAGGAACACGGCG
>JANXNT010001245.1 GCA_025353985.1 Limnoglobus sp. | reverse complement strand
TTGATTAATCATTGCATTATTAATCAACGAATAGTCTTGCCAGATGTTTCCGCCCTGATAGATTACAATAGCTTCGTACGGTAATTTGCTTACGCCTTTTAGATCGGAGATGGTACACTCTGAAAGTGCAATAAGTCCATCCGCTCTCGCGAGATATTTGTTCACCGACAAACGCTGTCGGATACTCTCCCCACCCTCGCCGATGACGGCTTCCGCAATGTCGTGATACGTGATGATCCGCGGCGTATCCCCACGCTGCGGTAAATAGTGATTCGGCCCATGGAATACATCGAGATTTAGCTTGCGAATGGCTCTCGGTAAGATCCAGCTATCGTACACGCGGAAGTATCGCGAATAGAAAATCTTCGGCACTCTCACGACGATGTCGTGGAAATTCGGACTTGGAGGGCAATAAAACGAATCTTCGTTTTCTGCTCTCGGCTGACGATGAATCAAGAAGTACTCATTCACACTGTCGATTGCCGAAAGTGCATCGAGAAGGTGAGCCACATGCCAACCGATACCGGATCGCCTATACGCAAGGACGTCTGTATATATACCGATCCTCAGGGCACGGTTATGAACGTTGGGCGGGATGATCGTCATGAAAAATTCTCGGTGCAATCGAGTTCTGCGGATACCGACACGCATCCGATTTTGACTTCGGATGAGATATGGTCGGGCGTGGGACTCCGCAACCCCAAGATTCTCTTGCTGTCTCAGATACTGCCACCAATGATCGGCGGAAGCGGGCGATATTTTTGGGAGATCGTCCGTCGGATGCCACGTGATCGCATCATGGTGATTAGCGATTTGGTAGAGGGTGCAGTCGAGTTCGATGCCACGCACATGGTACCTACGATCCGTATGCCGATGACGTTCCACGAAACGGGCACGGTCAGCCGTCGTGGGCTTGCCAATTATGTTTCCATCGCTCGTCGTGTTCGCGACGAATGCATTCGCCACAACATCGAATATCTCTGGTGTGGACGTTGCGTACCCGAAGGTTGGATCGGTTGGTTGGTCAATCAATTGTCAGGACTGCCCTACTTCGTGTCCGCGCACGGCGAAGAGGTTACGATTCCAGAATCGGGGTCGACATCGGGCGTCATGACGAGCCGACAGCACCGCTGGATGGCACGTCGTGTATTCGCAAATGCTGTCGGCGTAATTGCCAATTCCGAAAACACTCGGCACATTATCCGCAACTCGTGGAATGTCCCTGACGAACGAATTCATCGCGTGACGCCTGGAGTCGAAACCGATGTTTTCGTGCCTGCACCGGTGTGTGAAACGACTCGAGCCACGTTGGGTTGGGTCAACCGCACCGTTCTCCTCACTGTTGGTCGGTTGCAAAAGCGTAAGGGCCACGATCTCATGATCGAGGCGTTGAATCGCGTCCGTGAAAAGATCCCAAACGTACTTTACGCAATCATCGGCGATGGGCCTGAGCGGGAACGACTGACCGAGCTTGTCGGCAAACTCAAATTGAACAATTGCGTGCGATTTTACGGCGAGTGCGATTTCCACTCGCTCGTCCGTGCTTATCAACAATCAGATCTGTTCGTACTTCCGAATCGCCAAATCGGTGCGGAAATCGAAGGATTCGGTATGGTTCTTCTCGAGGCTCAATCGTGTGGGAAGCCGGTGATTGCAGGGGCATCCGGTGGAACTTCCGAAACGATGGGACTCTTTACAACGGGCTTCATCGTCGACTGCACGAATCTCACCACTCTCGCCGATGCGACGACGATGTTGCTTTCGGACGAGGCGCTCCGCCAAAAAATGGGGTTGGCGGCCAGAGAATGGGTCATTCGCAATTTTGAGTGGTCATCGCGGGTGAATCAGGTGGATGGTTTGGTCAGTGACTTGCACGATAAGTCCGTACCATAACTGCAAAACCAGGAACGACTCGTGATTGCCGCACCGAAATGGTTACCCTATGGACTTCGTTCCAAATGGGACACCGCACGGATCAATGCAGCCGTAACCGACCTTCGGCATGCCACTTCGCGGGCTGCCACTCCACCAGAATCCGCTGCCGCTGAAATCCACATGCTCGTTTGCAAGCGAGACGTGCGACTGGCGGGGCTTTCTCTGTTATCTCTCTTTCGATACGAACTGCCTCTGGCTGTCACAATTACGGAAGATGGTAGCCTGTCTGCGAATGATCGTGCCTGGCTAGACCGTCTCATTCCCGGTGCCCGTTGGCTCTCACGCCGCGTCGAAGATCCTACGTTTCAACAGATATTGCAAAGCTATCCGAGACTCGCGGAACTTTATGCTGGTGACTACCACCCGATCTGCAAGCTCTTGCACCCGATTTGTTTGGGGCATAACGAACGGGTTATCGTCCTCGATCCCGATACGGTCTTCTTCCAATATCCCAAACTACTATCCGAATGGGTTGCCGGGTTCGATAGTCGCGATTACTACCTACACGATCACCAAGACGAAGCGACCGCAGTACCGGAATCGGTTCGCACGGCATTCGTTCAGCTCGCGGATATTACGTCACGTTACGGACAACCATGGTCCCTTGAGTATTACTTTTTCAATAGTGGTCTGTTGTGGTATCGCCGGAATCGGATGAATTTACATGTTGCTGAGGCGTACTTGACGTGGCGACTCGAACAAACCCATGCCTTGCGTAGCGGCAAAAGTGCGATTTGGTTCGGCGATTGGACGCCAGAACAAACGGGCTACATGGCGATGTTCGCAACTGCGGATCCCACACCCGCACCCTTGCCAGAAGAGTATTGGTTAGGTGGTGGGAACGGCCACGCATTCAACCACTTTCTCAGGCACTACCTGATACAGTCCGAGACGCAACAACGGATTCATCAGTTGGCAAAAACTTTGTAATTACGGCATTCCTTCATAGAAAGCGAAACGTGAACATCGATACCGGAGTGGTTGCGCCTGCGGGGATGCGGGTGGAAGAGTATGCCCGAATCGGTGAACTACTCCATCGCGACAAACCCAAACGCACGCTGGAAATTGGCATGGCGAATGGCGGCAGTACCGTACAGATTTGCAACGCTCACAAGGCGAACGGGGTAGGCGGCCAGCATACCGCGATTGATCCATTCCAATCGGCAATAACCGGTTGGAAAGGGGCAGGGCACGTAGCTGTTGCGAAAGCCGGATACACGAACATCGTTCGTGTGATTGAAGACTTCGACTACCTCGCGCTCCCGCAACTTGTCCGCGACCGCGAACGGTTCGACTTCGTTCTGATCGACGGTTGGCACTCATTCGATTACACACTGGTCGACTTTTTTTATACCGATCTATTACTCGAACCGGGTGGGGTTATCGCAATCCACGACACCGGATGGCCGGCCGTTCACAAGGTGTGCCGATTTATTGAGACGCATAAACCGTACGATCTGTTGTCTCCGTCGCCGAGTGTGACACTCAGCGCACGATTCGCACGCTTGGGTCGGCGTTTCGGTCAGATGGCCGGGCTGACCGATGCGGTTGCTGCTCGATCTCGACGAACCGAATGGTACAGCTTGGCAGCTTACCGCAAGCGCTCGGATCAACAGGTTGCCGACGACTTTCATGCGACTTTCTGATCTTCAATGCGATGCACAAATTATCCGATGACACGCAAAATGGCAGCCGCAAGTTCGTCGGCTTGTCGGTCGAGAGTGTAATTTTCTTTGATCCGTTTCCGGCCTGCCGCACCCGTTTCTGCTCGCAATCGATCGTTGCGGAGATATTTGTGAATCGCGTCCACGAATGATCCACACTGATTTTGTGGCACAATGACACCTCCAATGCCGCCCGCAAGTAGTTCGGCGGGGCCTGGCGAATCGGCTGCGACGATCGGTACGCCCGTCGCCATGGCTTCGGCCACTGCGAGACCGAAGCTTTCTCGCTCCGCGCAATGCGCATAAACGGACGCCAGCCTGTGAAAAGGGGCGACATTCGTTTGCCCGCCGGCAAAAACAAACCGGTCTCCGAGACCGAGTGCGTTCGCCTTGGCGATCCATTCGGCCAACGCCGGTCCATCGCCGACATGGACGAACGTCACACCTGCCGCCGGATACCGCTTCGCGTATACGGCCGCGATTTCAATTAGGAAATCAATCCGTTTCTCGGATCGTGCCTGACAGACGCTGACGACGTATTGCCGTGCGACTGGCAGTCCCAATTCAACGGGGTCAGGCATGGGGCCGGGAGAAAAGCGAACAGGGTCGACACCATTCACTACGGTTTGAACTCGTCCAGCCGGTAAGACAGCATGGCGAAGCAGAAATCGTCGTTGGTGATTCGCATTTGCCACGTAGAGATCGTGAATATTTCGCTGGAGGAACCGGCGATTGATCGCTTTCAATGCCCATTTCCATACGGGCTGAGTGATGGCAACGGGGTAACTATCCATCTCATAGTTGATAGTCCGGACCCCTCCCAAACGAATGAACGAAAGGTCGATCGTCGAAGGATCGCAACCGAAATAAACGATCGCTCGGACCTGTTCCGCGTCGAGAAACTGAAGGATGGATTCACGGTGGATTGCGGAGGTATCGTAAAGATCGCGTGATACGGCTTGAAGATGTGCGGGTTGGTATACGGCTTGGCCGGTTAATATCGGATACGCGATTTGGCTACAAAAACGATCCGCCAAGCGTTCCGCAACGGCGTCGCATACTCGACCCATACTCGCCCAGACGACACCGATATTATCGGGATAGCGCATCGCAAAAACGATCGTCGGTTTCTTTTGCATAACGACAGACTTTCATAGATCGAGGAGACTTTAC
>JANXNT010001243.1 GCA_025353985.1 Limnoglobus sp. | reverse complement strand
ACCACTTGGGGCCTTGCGGTGCCGGGAGTTCCGGAGTTGGAATCGCGCAATCTCAGTTCGCGCGGTTGGCATGCTTCGTTCCACTGGGATGGCACGCACCTTACTGTTTCGCGGCGAATGATCCCCCCGACGACGAACGGTTTGCTCACTGCCGATGGCAAAGCTGCCCCCGATGAAATCCGCCTCAAACCAGGCGAATCGTTCCGAATCGCACGTTTCCTTTTCACCGCCGTGGCCGCGCACCCGTTGTCGAACGAGTGGGATGCATCGATCCCGCCTGAACTGACGGCCCCACTTAAACCGCGTGGTCGCGAAGGCAATCGGGCGACGGAAGTCGTGCGTTCCGAAGAAGAAGTCCTGAAAACGCCGCTCGTCGATTCGGACCGCGTGATTGCGGGATTGCTCGATATCGTCGACCGTTTCGACCCCGCCACATCGTCCGAAAAGCTCGACGATTTGTTCCGGCAAGCGGTACGTCGTGCGGTGTCGTGCGATGGTGCCGCCGCTGATGTTGTCGATGTTCCGCCCATCGGTGCGGGCGATCCGAAGCCGCGTGGCAAAGAGATTATTCCGCGATTTAGCCGCACATTCGTCCGCGATGCGATCGCGAAAGTCGGCCCCACCGGAGGCGTTCTGGCGGGCGTGTGGCGGAACGATAATGCCTCAATCGTCCGGCCACCCGGCCTCAGCACGACGGGGATGATGTCCACCGTTTCGATGCCCGGTTGGGCAGTCTGTGCCCCCGTGCCGTCGCGCAATCCCGGTGAAGATGCCATCGTTCTGTACGTCTCTGCACCGCTGTTGGACCCATCGCGTGCCATCGATCCCGCCACCGATCTCGGCATCGCGCAGGCGCAAAAAGTCGTGCTGCTGTTCGCGAAGTTGTACGCCGCACTCAACCGCGTCACCCGCGACGATGCGCGTTACCGGGAGATGCGCCGGTTCCTGCCAGGGCCGGTTCGCGGGTTGATGAATCGCCCCGATTACGCGCAGAAACTCGCGCCCCGCAAACTCGATGTCACGGTGATTTTCTGCGACCTACGCGGCTCGTGTGGCGTGGCCGACGAAGGCAAGAACGACTTGAAATCGCAGTGGGATCACGTCTTCAAGGAAGCGCTCGAGCAGATGAGCCAGGCCATTGTCGATAACGATGGCGTCATTGGCGGATTCATCGGCGATGCGGTCATGGGCTTCTGGGGCTGGCCAGACGAATTAGCCCCCGCGAGCCAGGTTCGGCAAGCCGCACGAGCGGCGCTCGCGATTCGCCGTAACTTTGACCGTCTCCGCAAGAAGCCGAATTCGCTTCTCGCAAAGCTCCGCATCGGCATCGGCCTCACGCACGGCCCCGCGCTCGTCGGCAAGCTCGGCAACTACGACATGGACAAAATCGACGTCTTCGGCCCGACCGTAAACCGCGCCGCACGCCTGGAAGGCCTGACCAAGCGGTTCGGTGTGGAAGTGCTCGTCGATGAATTCGTGGCCAAGGAACTCGGCGACGGTCGTGCTGCCGGTGGCCGTTTGCGTCGCGTCGCCCGCATCGCTCCGGCGGGTATGGATGTGCCGTTCGACATTCACGAACTGCTCCCGCCCGAAACGGATAGTAACCCCGGCGCGACGGCGTGGATGTGCAACCAGTTTGCTCAAGCATTAAGCGAATTCGAGGCCGGTTGGTGGGAGAACGCCCGCTTGCAACTCGAACCGCTACTCGCGCAAGATGACGGTCCCAGCCAGTTCCTGACGACGCGAATCGATGGTCATTCGAGGCCACCCGAGGACGCCAAACCCGATGCCGCCGGGTACTCGTTCGTCAAAGACGCAACCGGCGTCTGGTATATCCGGTCAAACGAAAAGTAACGTCCTGTTTGCCATTTTTGGACTCTCATAATCGACGTAAGTCCGAATTGCGAACGCTCGAAAACCGTGTTTTCGGGTGTTTTTTCGTCTGAAAATGC
>JANXNT010001239.1 GCA_025353985.1 Limnoglobus sp. | reverse complement strand
CGGGTGGTTCGCATCGTAAACCGAGAGATCCTTCGGCAGTATCGGCACGAACGGTGTCTCTTTTACCTCTTCGATTCGGTTCATGAGGTGTTTCACGAACCACGAGTACATGAACTCGCGGGCGGGCTGGTTGTAGTTGTGCGGGTACTCGGGCCAGAGTTTCGCAGCGACGTATTCTTCCTTGCCATACAGGCCGTAAAGTTTCTTTAACTCAGGCAGGCCGTAGCCGTCTTTCAAGAATTGCATCGTCCAGTCGTCGGCACACGATAGTGCCATCGGCTTTGGTGCGAACAGTGCCGCGACTTCGACATTGTCCGTGTTCGTTCGCAACAGCGAGCAATTCTCGCAGACGCAACCACCCTGCATCGTCGTTGAAACCATCACCGCCGGGAACGCCACGGCAGGCCGTGGGTCGAGGGCGCAGAGTATGAATGTCTGCGTACCGCCGCCGGATTGCCCCGTGACGCCGATCTTTTTCGGATCGACATCGGGCAGGCTTTCGAGGAAGTCGTACGCCCGGAAACTGTTCCACGTTTGCAGCCCCATCGCGTTTTGCGACCAAAGCTCCGCTTTGACATCCTTGAAGCCTTCCCCGTGCGGGATCGCCAAACTGTCCGCGTTGCCGACCATGTCGTAATGGAAGACGACGAACCCGAGTCGCGCGAGCATCGCGCATTTGGCTTGCAGGTGATACTTCGCCGCTTCCGGTGTCGATTCGGCTTTCGACTTCAACAGTTCGGGAATGCTCGCATCGGCGGTCTCGCAGAATCGCCCATTCTTGTTGTGGCCGTGCGGTGTCAGTACCGCAGGGCGCTTCTCGCCCGCAGCGAGTGGCGTCGCAGGTCGATACAGATTCCCACTGACGTAATGGCCCGGTTGGCTGGCGAAGTAAACCTTCTCAACGCTGTAACCGACACGCTCGATCTTGCCGTGGATGACGGCATTCAGCGGCGTGCGTGGCGGCAGCGGCCACAACCCCATCGCCACGAGTAGTTGTTCGCGAAGTGCCTTACTACGCGCTTCCCATTCTGCCAACGTCTTCGGCACACGGAACGAGTGATACGTGTTGAGCGTTCGCACCGCTCCGAGGCGAACATCGGTC
>JANXNT010001219.1 GCA_025353985.1 Limnoglobus sp. | reverse complement strand
AGTTGCATCGTCACGTTGCGGCGCGGTGCGAAGAACAGCAAGTTCGCAAGTAACAGCCGCGCACCGACAAATAGCCTGGAAATCAAACGCGGTTTGACGCCGTAAGCCCAACTGAACGAGCTGCCGAACAACCCGCGTGTGCGGATCAGCACCACCGTTGTGGCGGGTAGCGCCGTTAGCACATCGGATGCGGTGCGGGCGGCCCCGACGTAGTCTTTGCCGTCGCGGCTGAGCGTGCCGGTTGGCCACAAAATGACGTTATCGCCCGCTTTCAGCGCGTCGATGACTTGCTGCACCGATTGCTCCGCACGCAGTCGTGCCTCGGCACTCGCTTTCTCGGTTTCGGGGACTTTGATCGCACGCAGGAACCATGCGAGCGGGGCCAATACGGGCGATTCGAAGTTCGTTTCGAGCAGCATAGGCCGCATTCGAAATTGCATCCACAAGTGGGCGATGGCGTTCGGCGGATCGATGTAGGCGGGGTGGCTTGGCAGGATCAGATACGGCCCCGGTTTCTGCAACACCGCCGGCGTGCCCACGACGCGAACGCGATACCGCAACGACAGTAAACCGCGTGCCACGAAGATCAGGAACCAGCAGATCGTTTGCAGCATCGTCGCGTACCTCGTGAATGTTTCTCCCATCCATTCTCGCAAGCGCGGGGTCGATAAACTAGGTTTTGGGCCTCTCATAATTGACGTAAGTCTAAATTGCGAACGCTCGAAAACCGTGTTTTCGGGTGTTTTTTCGTCTGAAAACGCCTGTTTTTGATCGGCTTTCGCTGATCTGTTTCGGGGTTTTTGGCCGTAAATCTAACGGGTGTTGCGGGTTATGTCGTGGGTCATTCGATTGGCACGCGGCGCAAGTACCGTCCTTTTTGGGTCACTATGCGCCTTTTCTGTGTCATTGCGCGCCCTTTCTATGTCACGGCGCGCCCTTTCTGTGTCATTTCGGCGCACTTTTGAGTACGTCCGTGTACACCGCACAATTCCGACTTACGTCAAATCATCTAAAACTTATTGACTTCGGGAATTCGTGTGGTTAACGCCAACCTGAAGCCCACGGACGAACGTCCGTGGGAGTTACCTCGCTCAAAAATTTGCGTGCCAAATTAGACTCGCCAATCCTGAGTAAGAGTTGCAAAAGCCGACATTTCGCCCGCAACTGATCCAGCAATTCGGGCGGTGGTCGATCAGAATAATAATTTGCCGAAATTTGATTTGACTTCCGTACAGGAGATAGTGATAATAAAAAATTACAATTGTGATCCGATTCGGATTTGTAGCCTGGCAAGTTAACAAAATGGATCGGCCGGTCAAAGTAAACAGAATTGGTTCTGCCCAGTGATTCGTTCTGCGGGGGAGCCACTTATGATCGGAGGACTCGTGAATCACCGCCTGGTATGGCTCGACGCGCTCCGCGTCCTCGCCGCGTTCGCAGTCGTATGGCTGCACGTCTCAGCGGGTGTGGTGACGGCCTCCCCCCCCGGCCTCTCTCAACTGGTGGATCGGCAACATCGCCGACGCCGGAGTGCGCTGGTCGGTGCCGGTGTTCGTCATAATCAGCGGCGGCCTGATCCTCTCACGCGCGCGGGACCAACCCATCGCCGCCTTCTACCGCAAGCGGTTGCTGCGGGTGTGCGTGCCTCTTCTCTTCTGGTCGGCCGCCTACACAGCCTATTCTCGCATCCAGTTCGGGACATCGTATACCCAACTCACGCACCGTCTCATCATGGGGGTTCCGTACTACCACCTCTGGTTTCTGTTTGCCTTAGCGGGCCTGTACCTCGCAGCCCCATACCTCGTCCGGTTGCTCGACGCCCTGACTCGGCCCCAGCAGTGGACCGCGATGGCCGGGGGATACTTGTTGTTCGCACTTCACGAGGCCGTGCTGGCGGTGCTGGGCATCGCCGGCTATGACGCATTCGCTCTCTGGCTGCCCTACGTCCCGTACTTCATATTCGGCGGCTGGCTCATTGCCTCCCCCGTCGGAGGCCGTCGGGTTGGCTGGGCGGTTGCCCTAGCGGGATCGATCGCCGTTATCGCGACAGCGACCGGTGCCCTCCTTCCACTCATCGGAACCTCTCGATCGTTGAATCTAATGTACGGATACCTTAACCCGTTCGTCGCTCTGTCGTCCGTCGCGATCGTCGCCCTGGCGCAGTCTGCTCGCATCGGACCGGGCCTGACGGCCATGGTCGCCCGCTTCGCCCCGTTTACCCTTGGGATTTACCTGATCCACCCGCTGTGGCTCGGCATCACGGCCTCATACGGGTTCACCCCACTGGCCCCTGGTGTTGGGACACCCGCAGTGGGGATTATCGTCGTTTCCCTCGTTGTGTTTCTACTGTCATACGCGAGTTGCTTCGTGTTTAAGGTCATACCCGGCGGCCGGCACCTTGTGACATGAGCCGGGCACGCCGCCCTATGAACTTCTTCCGGCGGTGAGCGATAACCCGCCCCTGTGATTGAATTTGACGCAGTTTCCAACACAGGAAGAATCAGGGTGCTTACACCCCGCTCGCCTACGCGTCGTGCTTCGCACTACGCGAGTGGGTTGCGATCGATAAACAAATTGCCCCCACTCAGTCGTCCTCATAGGGTTGAGTCGAAAGGACTCAATCACTATCACCCAATCGAGCATCGTGCGATACGCTATTTGAAGATTGACAAGTACCGCGGCTTGGCTGGGTCGTTCGGCGGAAAGGAAGTGCTTTGTGCGTCTGGTCCCCATCCTCGTTGTCCTGCTTTACCCTTCTTTGCTTTTCTCTGCCCCGGTGCCGAAGAACAAAGTGAAAAAGGACGAGGTGTTGATCGTTGGTACCTGGGCGGTTGTGAATTACGACGCGGGTGGTATGGGCGCTCCTTCGGCCAAAGAGGTTGCTCGATTGAGTTTTGTTTTTCAGGCGGATGGTGGGTTTGTCTACGGTGATGGTGACAAAACGCGGATTATGAAGGGACGTTTATTCTCGACTCGAACGCAAAGATCAAGACGATCGACTTGACTGGGACATTGCGCAAACGCATACTGCCAGTAGCGTGTCCTGGTATATACGAGTTAGTGGATGATACACTCAAAATCTGCATGGTGAACGGAGGCAACGAGGCACGTCCAACCGAGTTTCAGGCCAAGGACAATATCGTTGTTGTTCTCACTTTGAAGCGAGTCACGGAAGAGAGAAAATAAGTCAACTCGACTTCATTCGGCACCTGCTAAATTTTGAGCGGAGTGATTGGATACGTTTTGTTAGTCCGAAGCGCTAGCGAGGAAGTCGTCGCGAGTCTGCGAGACTCGACCCAAAACCAACATTCCAGGCGTGCGAACCATCGTGCTTCGAAGACTCAGCACGACCCGCAATCGCGGAAGATGAACGTCCCTCGCTAGCGCTTCGGGCTAACGGGAATGTTAGCC
>JANXNT010001185.1 GCA_025353985.1 Limnoglobus sp. | reverse complement strand
GCTCGAGCAGACGCCGGGTGTGTTCCCGATCATGGAGAAAGATGGTTGGCCGAAGAACGAGAAGCTCCTCGACACCGCCGACACGGTGCTGTTCTATATGGACGGTCGCAACGGTCACCCCGTCGTACAAGGCGACCGAATGGACAAGATCCAGAAGCTCATGGACAAGGGCACCGGTTGGGTGAACCTGCACTACGCCGTGGACTATCTGCCGCAGCACGGCAAGCGCGTACTCGGCTGGATGGGTGGCTATTACGAGCCAGATTACAGCATCAACCCGCACTGGGATGCCGAGGTGCGTAGCCTGCCAAAGCACCCGACGACGCAAGGCGTGAAGCCGTTCACGATCCGCGACGAGTGGTATTACAACATGCGATTCGTCGACGACATGAAGAACGTCACGCCGATTCTGCAAGCATTACCGCCCGATGGCACACGCGGCACGAAGGCCGCCAAGGCGCGTGCGGGGATGATCGAAACGCTGGCATGGGCGTACGATCGCGAGAAGGACGGAGGCCGCGGCTTCGGCTTCACAGGCGGCCACTTCCACCGCAACTGGGCCGACGAAAACTTCCGCCGCATCGTCGTCAACGCGATCCTCTGGACGGCGAAAGTCGAAGTCCCCACAACCGGCGCGAAGGTCGAGTTCGACAACGTCGACCTGAACATCAACCTCGACAAAAAGGGCAAGGACGAGTTCAAGCCAATCCTGCCACCGATGGCGAAGAAGTAAAAAGAATTTGAGGTTCCCATGCGAACGTTGCTCGGTTTTGCGGTGTTGGCGTGTCTCACTTCGCCTTGTGCGAATGCCATCGAGCCGGTCGAGAAGCCAACGAACATTTACGCCGTCGTGGCGGGGGTGTTGCAGTGGCCGGGGAACGCGCTTGTAGGCTTCCCGACGAAGCACCGCAAAGACGAAGAACTCCACGAGACACTGCTCGCACGCGGTGTGCCTGCGAAGAACATGCGGTTGTTACTCGACGAGCAGGCCACTTACTCGGGCATCCAGCGGGCGGTTCGCGATATCGCGGGTGCCGCCCCCGCCGATGCCACGTTGTTCTTCTATTATTGCGGCCACGGTTTCGAGGCGAAGGCAGGCGATGTCTGCTTCGCGAACTACGACCTGAACACGAAGGCCGCCGTGCGAACGGGACTACTCGCTTCCGATATTGCGACGATCATCGGCAAGTCGTTT
>JANXNT010001114.1 GCA_025353985.1 Limnoglobus sp. | reverse complement strand
ATTTCACTTGCCGCCGGTCCCCTGCTGGCTGTTGAGTTCGTTCAGAAACAATAGACTCCCGCACCCGCCCGCCCCACTTTCTCCGGATGAAGTGCGTGGACGGCGGCGAATGGTGCTCAAGATTGCCCGTTCGCTGGAATTCGTGGGCCGTGTCGAGTATCGCCATGTTTACAACCAAACCGGTGGTGCCCAATACGGGCGCGGAGTGGCGGCTGACAGCGACCTGCTAACTGTCTTCGCCGAAGCGTTCGACCGGAATGCGGATCCGGCGGACTTCTCACTGAGGTCAATGATTGCCCACGAACGCGGCCACCAATTGTTTGCGCGGCACCTGCAACTCACGGCCCTACAGGCGGTGATGTCAGAAGCAATCGAGGTAGTCCTCGCCTCGCTCGTCGGGGCCTGGGTCGTCGGGGTCGGTGCGGATCGCGATATGCTGTTGGATAAGGCGGCCGCGGACTTGCTCGACGCAGGGGCGACAGTCGATGCCGCAGCCCGGCACATTGAGCGGTGGTGGGAACTCTTGGAGGAAGTGCTATGACGGGACGCAAGACGTTGAGGCAGATTCGCGAGCAACTCGCGGCGGCGCGGTCAGGTGCCGCTGCGCCGACCACGGACCCGGCAGAGGTGTTGGAGTCGCTGGATCGGTTCGCGGACGAACTCGGCCGAACGGCGAAAGCCAGTAACGACGTTGAGTTGCCGGCCAAAGTAAAAAAGGCCGCCCAAGGAAATTCATTGGGCGGCGAGCGGTAAACTTGCCACGTGACTAAATGTTTTACCTTTGGCCACTTCGTGAATTCGGTATCCAATTTCATCAATCGAAACGATAGTGTACTTATATCCACTCTTGGCGAGCGGGGTGTGTAAGCACCCTGATGTAGCTATCATCCTTTACAATGTGTATTGATGGAGATTGCCTCATTGAAGTTGAGGTTGTTTCCGACACAGGAAGAATCAGGGTGCTTACGCACCCCGCTCGCCTGTGCGTCGATTTACTTGCCGCCGGGTGGCACGTATTTCGTCAGCCAGCCGAAGACTTCCTTGTGCCAGTGCTGGCTGTTTTTGGGCTTGAGAACCCAGTGGCCTTCGTCGGGGAAGTTCACGAAGCGGCTCGGGACGCCTTGGCGTTGCAGTGCGTTAAACAGTTCGTGCCCCTGGCCGATCGGGCAGCGGAAGTCGAGATCGTTGTGGATGATCAGCATCGGCGTTTTGTGTTTGCCCATCTCGCCGGCGCGTGTGTGCGGCGAGAATTCGCGGTACTTGCCGGGGATTTCCCACGGCAGCCCGCCGTGTTCGTACTCGTCGAACCAGAGTTCCTCGGTGGTGCCCCACATGCTCTCGAAGTTGTAGACGCTACAGTGCGTAATCAGGCACTTCAGGCGTTTGCTAATGTCGTTGACGGCGAACCAGTTTTGCATGTATCCGCCGAAACTGCCCCCTGCCGAACCGATGCGGTCTTTATCCACGTACGGCAGTTTCTCCACGAAATCCAGACCCGCAACGAGGTCGCGGTAGCACTTGCCGCCCCAGTCGCTCGATATCTGATCGACGAACTTCTGGCCGAATCCGGTACTGCCACGCGGGTTCGGCATCGCGATAACGTACCCCTGCGCCGCCCAGACTTGCGCATTCCAACGGAAGCTCCAAGCATCTTCCCACGCACCCTGCGGCCCACCGTGAATCAGGTACACCACCGGCCACTTTTTCTTTGCATCGAACCCCGGCGGCTTCAGAAGCCACATCTGCATCTCGCCGTCTTCGATTTTGACTTGCACCGATTCGGGTCGCGGTAAGTCGAGCGTTGCGAGCAAGGTATTGTTGTGTCCCAACGGCTCGAGCGACTTGATCTCACTATTCAGACCGGATTGAGAAAATCGTACGCCGTGCAGATGAGCGGGCGCGCTCATTTTGGCGAGTGAGTACATCCACACTCGCCCGTCCCGGCTTGCAGTCAGCCCGCTGATTTGCCCCTGCCTTGCAGAAACACCTCCCAACATTTTGCCACCGTAGGCGATGCCGGCTTTAATCTCCCCGGAAAAATTCACCGAAAACAGCGAGGTCGCGCCCGCATCGTGGGCGACAAAGTTCACGGTGTGATTCGACCCCCAAGCGAACTCGGCGATCGACACGTCTTTGCCCGCCGTCCAGTTTTCCGGCTTACCCGCGAACGTGCCATCGGGGTTCGCGTCCACGACCTGGATGTCCCACTTGTCCGCCTCGTAACCGGCTTTCGCCTGCGAACGCCACGCGAGTTTTTTGCCATCCGGCGAAAAGCGCGGGCTGTTGTCGGCCCCTTTGTTCGCGCTCGTGAGGCTCTCCCACTTCGTCGATTTGTTCTCGATACTCACGCGGCAGAGGTCGTGGTTCGTGCTCCACGATTCGCCCAACACAGGCACGGCAGTGAAGACGAGGTGACTCGAATCGGGCGTAAACGTGAAGTCGTCGCCGACGCTGAAGGTGCTGCTCGTCGGGTTCGCGTCGCGGTCGCCGGGAGTCACATCGTGGCACTTCTTGCCATCGACGGTGACAACGAAAAGATGCTGACGTTTGTCGCCAACGTATTCGTCCCAGTGGCGGTAGAACAGCTTCGTGAAGGTCTTCACCTTCACGGGGCTTTTCTCGATCGCGTCGTTCTTTTCCTTATTTTTCTTGTCGCTTTCGACGAAAGGCCACTCGCTGAACTCCGGATGCACCGTCGACACGAACGCGATGTGCGAACCATCGGGCGACCAGATTCCCGTGCTAGCGCCAGTGGAAATCTCGGTGACTTTGCGAGCTTCGCCACCGGCAGCCAAATCGAGAATGTAAAGCTGCGAAGTGCCGCTGCGGTTCGATTCGAACAACAACCGCGTGCCATCGGGCGACCAGCGCGGATGCGAATCTTTCTTGCCGGACGACGTCACTTGGCGCGGTGGCGTCGTGGCATCGGTGGCGGCCAGCCAGATGTGCGTACGCGATTTATTGGCATCGAAATCGACTTCCGTCACCTGATACGCAACGGACTTGCCATCGGGCGAAATCTGCGGGTCGGCGACGCGCTGAAACAGGAACAGATCCTCGACGGTCATCGGCCGCTTCTCAGCGGCACGGGTCGGCGAATTCATGGTAATAATCGTGAGGAACGCGAGAAACAGCAACTTCCGCATCGGGAGTCTCTCCGTGGGAAACCATCGGCATACCCAAAGCGTATCGCTGCAACGGGGAGAGTCGAGACGGGCTAACAATTCGATCCCGTTAGCCCGAAGCGCTAGCGAGGGACGTTCCCCTTATTGCGAGTTTTGAAGTTGCGCCATTTGTGATCTGGGTACACGCTTTAACAATGTTCATTCTCGAAAAACTGGCGAGCGGCACGGCGTAAGCGTGTCCGTGG
>JANXNT010001105.1 GCA_025353985.1 Limnoglobus sp. | reverse complement strand
CTTCTCGCTCAGATTGAATTCTTGGCGAACCGCCGGATTTATCGGCGCCAACGACATTCCGAGGATCGGAGCGTGGGGCGCCGCGTGGGCCCCGCTGCCGCCGCTAGCGTCGCCGTCGCCGCCCGTAACGCTTCCCAATCGCCCGCCGGCGACAGGAGTTCGGGTTTCATCGTGGCGGTGATCGTATCGTGTGAAGTCATCATGAAGGTTATTGTACCAACTCGGCGATTCGGCCCCGTTTCCTTCGCAGTTCTGGCAGTTTCGGCGAAACCCGACTAAGCTGCGTGTGGTTACTCCTTTTAATGCTGAGGTGAGATATGCGTCGGTTCACCGTTCCGTTGCTTGTGGCGATCGCGATTGCGTGCGTGTGCGTCGGCTTCGCGCCGGGTTGGTGGGTGAAGGGTCACGAAAGCATCACGGAGGCGGCCGCGAGCAAACTGCCCGACGATGTCCCCGCGTTCTTCCGTGCGGGCGGCAAGCACCTCGCACACTTCGCCGGCGACCCGGATCGCTGGAAGAACCGCGAGTGCAAAGTGCTGCGGGCGAGCGTGGAAGCGGACCATTACCTCGACCTCGAAGACCTCGACGGCAAGCTACTCCCGCCCGAAAGTCGCTTCAAAGGCATAGACCTCATGCGGAGCTTGAAGAAGGATCCCGTGCGTGTTGGCATGTTGCCATACGCGATCGTCGAAGGCTACGAACGGCTGGCGTGTGCATTCGCCGATCACCGGAAAGAACCGGAGAACGAGTCGATTAAAATGAAGTGCCTGGTGTATGCCGGGAACCTCGCACACTACACGACCGATGCCTCGATGCCGCTGCACACCACGATCCATTTCGATGGCCGTGTGATGCCGGGCGCGGAGAAGAAGCAGATTGGGATTCATGCGAAGATCGATGCGTTCCCAGAGAAGAACAAGTTCGACCCCGTGGAAATTAGCCGTGGCTTGCAAGCGAAACCGGTCGATGATGTGTGGGAGTACACGAAGAAATTCCTAGCGGAATCGTACACGCAAATCGACCGCTGTTACGAACTCGACGCCGCCGGTGCGTTCGAGAAACCGACCGAAGAAAGCCGCGCCTTCATGATTGATCGCTGCCGCTCCGGTGCGCAATTCACGATGGACATCTGGGTTGCCGCTTGGGCACGCAGTGCGAAACTGCCGACGAGTTATTGAGGTGCCTTAAAACGCACAATCGAGGAACTTTGCCACGGCGGCGAGGAACGCTTCGGGGTTCTCGATGTTCGACAAGTGGCCCGCGTCGGGGAGGCTTACGAAGGTGCTGCCGACGATGCGGCTCGCGGTTTGTTTCGCACCGGCGGCGGGGGTAATCGCGTCGTGTTCGCCGACGATCACGAGCGTGGGAACACGAATCTCGGCGAGGCCAGGCACCGCATCGAGGCGGTCGCGAAGGGCTTTCACCGCAGCGAGAATGCCGTTCAGCGGTTGTGCCGCACCGATCCGACGCACCTGCGCAACGATCTCCGGCTTCGATGCTCGCGTCAGGTCGCACAACGCTTTCGGGATCATGTCTTCGATCACTTTCGCGGGCGTCAGCGTGGCCGCACCCGCGAGCAATTTATCGCGATTTGCTTTCGCCGTATCATCGTCGGCTTCGGGTTTGGTGTCGATCAAGATCAGTTTCCGCACCCGCTCGGGGTAACGCCGTGCAATCGCAAATGCCACGTAGCCGCCCATCGAACAGCCACCGAGCACGACCGGTTCGATCACGGCTAGTCCATCGAGAAAATCGACGACGATGTCCGCCATCATTTCGATCGTGATGCCGGGCACGAAGGTCGTCTCGCCGAAACCGGGAAAGTCCGGAGCAATCACCGTGTGCGATTGCGAGAACGCATCGAGTTGCACACGCCACATCTCCCGCGAAAACGGGAACGCATGGAGCAAAACAATCGGCGGCCCAATGCCGATAGAGTCGTAGCCAATCCGCACGCCCGTTTTGGGCAGGTCGATAATCGCCATGAGTTTGCCTTTCAGAAAGTCTGTTCCACGATTCCGGATATACCCGCAAAATTCATACCAGCGTGTAGACCGCGGTGCATTTGCGAAACCGGGCTGCGAATTGTGCGGTATATCGCTTCATGACGCGCCTGACCGTCCCATCTTATAGCGGATGATCGGGCCTCCGCCGCAAAGAAGGCGACTATGACTTTTGCTGCTGTTACCGAACCGAAACCCGCGCTGGAAATCCCGTCGGAGTTGGTCGATCACCCGCGTTATCGCGTGATGAACCTTCTCGGCGTTGGCGGCATGGGCGTCGTGTATCAGGCCGAACATTTGATGATGGGCCGCATCGTTGCGCTCAAAATGATCTCGATGAAGTACACCGCAAACGCGAAAGCGGTCGAGCGATTTCGCCGCGAAG
>JANXNT010001039.1 GCA_025353985.1 Limnoglobus sp. | reverse complement strand
GTCGGCAGGCCCGTCACGCCGTCGACGAGTGGACCTTCGCGGACCATTTCGCGGAGGTTTTCCGCTTCGCGTTCGGCATCGAAAAATCCCGCTGACGATGGTGTGTCAGTCAGCACCAACAACCCCGCCCCGAGCGCGTAGGCACCCCAGTTACTGACACCGGCCACGATGAGAAAATCGGTTGCTATGCGACAATGAACGAGATCGCCGTTGGGGATGTTTTTCACGATCGTTTCGTGTGCGATTTTACCCATGCCGATCTCGTTTCCGCCATCGCCGATACCGATGCTCGGGCGAAGCGCTGCGAGTACGCGGTTCTGAACTTCGAGATGTTCCGTCATGTCGATGCCTCGCATCGTGCGACAGCGACCGTCCGCACACGGCCCACCGCGTTCGATGGCAATCGCGATGGGGTTCGTTAGCTCGAAGTTCAACGATAATACTTGCTGGCAAGCCCGAACGACGGGTGTCTCGCCATGAATTTGCACGCGATAACCGAGTCTAATTAACGTGCGTGCGAGGAACACCGCACCGAGTGGGCCATCTGTTTCGAATGCGGGCGGCGTGGCACTCGGGATGTAAAAGCCCGTGAAAATGGCGATGTCTTTCCGGCCGTCGTGCAAAAGAAAGTGGCACGCGGCGGCAAAATCGCCCTCGGTGGCGGTGAACAGGTTATCGTACGGATCGCGTGCCAAACCGCGTTGCCCCGGGTCGACTTGTACCGCAGCTAAAATCGCTCGTAATTTTTCGTCGCGCTTCATACGCTCCCCGCATTTAACAAGTGTGCGAAGCGACCGCGCCAGAGTTTCGGCACGTCGGCCGTCAGCACGATTGGCTCGGTTTTCGTCGGGTGCAAAAACGTCGCACGGCGAGCGTGTAACGCGATCGATTCGCCAAAAGTGGCACGGCTGCCGTACTTTTTGTCCCCAGTAATTGACGCGCCCCGCGATGCGAGTTGCACGCGCAACTGATGCTTTCGCCCCGTTTGCGGCGTCAGTTCGAGCCAGATCCACCCATCGTGGCGGGCCTTCACTTGGTAGTGCGTGCGTGCGAGTTTCGCGCCCGGCGTATCGGGTGGCACGACGAGTACGCGGCGTTCGGCATCGTCGTGAAAGAGCCAATCTTCGAGCGTGCCCCACGGTTTATCGAACGCATTCGCACTCTGCGCGATGGCCCAATACACCTTATCCACGGCCCCTTCACGGAACTGCTCGCAAAGCCGCGCGGCCGCCTTACTCGTGCGGGCAAACAGCAACACCCCGCTCGTCGGTTTGTCGAGACGATGGACGATGCCGAGGTACACCTTACCCGGTTTCGCGTACTTTTCCTTGAGGTAGCTTTTCACGAGTCGATCGACGGTTTCGTCTTCGCCATCGAAGTGCGCGCTCGGCCAACCCGCCGGTTTATTGACGGCAATCACGTGATTGTCTTCGTAAAGCACGTCGATGAGTTCGGCGAAATCGCTCATGCAGATACCGACAGTAAGGATGCGAAATTTATTAACTGTCTCATTTGATTGGAGTGCCGATTATCTGACCCAATCAGAATTTTAACCGCGGAGTTCGCAGAGACCGCGGAGTAAAAAATCAGGATTTCCGCACGGTGAAAATTCAAACGATCTGCTGAGTTACCCATCACAGGTTTTGATTTTTCTGCTTTACGTACTCAGCGCCCTCCGCGGTTAATGTTTTTGTTTTCTGTTTTCGATCACTGCCCACTGGGACACTGATTCAGTTCGTAAGCAATGGGGCAGGGCATCACTATATTATGGGTATCCGGCACAAACGCGAACGGTGAACGATGGACAAGATTTCGTGTGCGATTCTCGGCGGGACGGGTTACACTGCCGTAGAACTGTTGAAAATCCTGCTTCGGCACCCGAACGCGGAGGTCGTAGCGGTCACGTCGCGGCAAGAAGCGGGGAAGCCGATTTCGGCGGAACACCCGGTGTTGGCGGGTCGGTTCGATCTGGCGATGGAGAACTTCGACGCGAACGCACTGAAGGCACGCGGGGTGCAGTGCGTGTTTAGCTGCCTGCCACACGGCGCGAGTATGGAGGCGATTCCGGCGCTGCTCGAACGCGGAATTCGCGTGATCGACTTGTCTGCCGACTATCGTTTGCGCGATGCGAAAAGCTACACGGAATGGTACAAGGAACCGCATCGCGACGCGGCCAACCTCGCTCATGCGGTCTACGGTTTGCCCGAAATTTATGCGGATGCGATCCGCACGGCCACGCTCGTCGCGAACCCCGGTTGTTATCCGCAGACCGCGATTCTCGGCCTCGCTCCGTTGATTGCGGCGAACCTGATCGAGCGCGATAGCATCATCATCGATAGTAAGTCCGGCGTGTCCGGTGCGGGGCGTACGCCGAAACTGACGACGCATTTTCCCGAGTGCAACGAGAGCGTTTCGGCGTACGCGATTGGTACGCACCGCCATACGCCGGAGATCGAACAAGCCCTCGGCGATGTCGCTAAAGGCCCCGTACGCGTGTTGTTTACGCCACACCTGATGCCGATGGATCGCGGCATTTTCAGCACGATTTACGCGATACCGACGAAGCCGGTCGCCGAGGCGCAACTCCACGTACTGTACCGCGAATACTTCCGCACGAAGCCATTTGTCCGCGTAAAAACCACGTTGCCGACGACGAAAGATTGTGCGCACACGAACTATCTCGATGTCTGCGTGAAGCTCGTTCGCGGGCGGGTTTTGATCTTGGTAGCCGAGGATAATCTCGTTCGCGGCGCGAGTGGCGTGGCTGTGCAAAATTTTAATTTCATGTTCGGTTTCGACGAACGCACCGCACAATGGTGATGTTATGCTCGACGAACGCGAAGCGTTCCTGCGTGCAATTTTCAGCGACCCGACGAACGACCTTCCGCGGCTCGTTTACGCGGATTGGCTCGACGAAAACCGCTCGCCGGAACGTGCCGGTTTGATTCGCGTACAATGCGAAATCGCCGCACATTCCGAGGGACATGTGCCGCCTGAATTGCTGGCTCGCGAGGCAGAATGGCTTCGCTTGCAATCGCCATCGGAGATTCCATTGAGACCGGTTCGCGGCTTCCTGGAACAGCCGTTGATCGTGCTGAGTGCCAACGATTTACTGGATCGCGACGCACTTCGGGTACGCGCCGCAGTCGAGCATCCCGAATGGTACGGCGCGACAAAATTGACGATCTCCGTCGGCAAAATCACGACGCCATTTGCGATCGAAACGATGTTCGAAATGGCTGCATTCGCGAATGTCGTCGATCTCGATCTCAACGGTGATCTTGAGTTTCTCTCACCGTTTGAAACTACATTTTCCGACTTTCGCTACGAGCCACGAATCGCGTTGCCGATGCTCGAAGTCCTCGTGCAGCATCGCGGGGCACGCCGACTGACGACACTCTCGCTGGAAAATAACGACCTCGACAACGATGCACTACGGGCAATCGTGCGTTCGCCGAATTTGCTTCGCATCGAGCAACACGAGATTTTCCAAGGCAACCGCTTTCGCGGCGC
>JANXNT010001000.1 GCA_025353985.1 Limnoglobus sp. | reverse complement strand
GAACAAGGAGAAGAACTCGGCGAATTCCTCGTTCGAAACATGAAGATTCCAATTCAAGGCGATCAGCACTTGTCGTTCAATATAATTGATGCGTTCACATCGGATGCCCGCACGCAACCGGCGAGTGGCGTCGTCGGGTGGGACAAGGACTGGGTTCAATCGGACCTTTATAAAAAGTTCTGGGAACAGACCGTCAACTGGGCGATGCGGGCCGCCGAGAAGGGCCGGATGACGACTGCCACCGAGTACAAAGATGGCCGCGTTCGCGTCGTCGTCGATGCCCGCGACGAGAAGGATCGCCCCGTGAATGGCCTCGATTTGAAGGCGAAAGTCGGGTTGCCGAAACAATTGGCGGCGGGCGAGAAAGTCCCCGAGCTGTCGTTCCGCCGCAAGGGGCCGGGGCAGTACGAAGCCGAGTTTTCCGCCGAGGAAGCGGGCACGTATTTCGTTCGGGTCGAAGGCTATCAAGCGGGCAGCGGTGGCAAAGCGGGTACGCTGTTCGATGCTTCGCGGGCGGGTGTCACGGTGCCATATTCGCCCGAATATGCCGACCTCGAAAGCAACACGAACCTGATGAAACGGCTCGCCGAAGCCACGGGCGGGAACTTCTACACCGACGACCCGAAGGAACTCGAAACGCTCGCCGCAGCCGGAACATTGTTCCGCGAAGCACCGAAAGTGGCGCGATCGTTGTTGCCATTCTGGTTCTGGCTCGTCTTCGCGGCCGGGTTACTGTTACTGTTCGATGTCGGCATCCGCCGCGTCGCCATCGAGTGGACTGAAGTGCAGAATTCGGCCACCCGAACGTGGTCGAAATTGCGACAAAAATCTGCCATCGAAACGGGCACCACGCAACTCGACAAGCTGAGCAAACGGAAATTGGAAGTCGACGAGAAGATCGAGAAACAACGCGCCGAACGACGCTTCGATCCCACGGCATCGCCGACCGCAACGGCCGCACCCGAAGGGGCCGACGCCTACACGAACGAAGGCGCGAAGCCCGCACTCCCCGCACCGCCGTTACGCGAAAAAGAAGCGAAAAAGTCTGAGGATGAAGACTTTTTCAGCCGGATGAACAAAGCGAAGAAACGCGCCGACTTCAACAAAGACGAACCGACGACGTAAGCTACAGGAGCCAGCCACCCGATGATTGCTGCGACCGCACCGATGCCTGAACGGGCCGCCGAATTCCGTAAGCGTTTTGCCGCACTCGAAGCCGAGATCGGCAAGGTGATCGTCGGGCAACCCGAGATCGTTCGCGGCGTGCTCACGTGCCTGTTCGTTGGCGGGCACACGCTGCTCGAAGGCGTGCCCGGCCTCGGCAAAACGCTACTCGTTCGCACACTCGCGAACGCGCTCGACCTGAAATTTTCCCGCGTACAATTTACGCCGGACTTGATGCCTTCAGACATCATCGGCACCAACATAATCAGTGAATCGTCGGACGGCAAACGCGAGTTTCGATTTCAGTCGGGGCCGTTGTTCGCGCAAATTGTCCTTGCGGACGAGATCAACCGCGCGACGCCGAAAACGCAATCGGCACTCCTCGAAGCGATGCAAGAACATTCGGTCACCATCGGTGGCACCACGCACAAACTCGAAGAACCGTTCTTCGTGCTCGCCACGCAAAATCCGATCGAGCAAGAAGGAACATACCCGCTACCGGAGGCCCAACTCGACCGCTTCTTTTTCAAGCTGACGGTGCCATTCACGACCCGCGAAGAATTGAATGCGATCCTGAATCGCACGACGCGAAACGAGTCGCCGAAGGCCGAGAAAGTAATGGATGCTGCCGAAATTCAAACGTGGCAGCAACTCGTTCGCGAAGTGATCGTTGCCGCGCCGGTGCAAGATTACGCGATTCGCTTGCTGCTGGCGACGCACCCGAATAACGAGTACGCCACCGCCGACACGAACCGTTTCTTGCGTGCCGGCGGCAGCCCACGCGGTGCCCAAACGCTGATCCTCGCATCGAAATTGCGTGCTTTACTCGAAGGCCGTTTCAACGTCAGCTTCGAGGATGTGCGGAAAGTGTACCTGCCCGCAATGCGGCACCGCATCTTGTTGAACTTCGAAGCCCAAGCCGAAAACGTCAGCCCCGACGCCGTGCTGGCATCGATCTTGAACGAAGTGAAAGAGGCGTAGGGCGGCGTAAGGGGCACCCACAAAGGGATGCCCCTACTTTTTTTTCGTTCCCGGCGTTCCGACCAAGGCATTCGTGGCGGGTTGTTCGATCGTCAGCCGGAAGCCTTGCGCTTCTTCCATCTCGATGACGGCATCCGTGCCGGCGAGTGAGACTTGAATGTTGCCGCGAACGCGGAAGGTTTCTTCGGCGACTGTCGTGCGATTCGTAGCGGGGTCGTACAGAATCGCACCGCCCGCGAGGATCGTTTGAAACGCGGCTTTCTGTATGCGAAACGGCAAGTCGCGGTCGGCCCCAACTGCGGGCGGTTTGTAATAAATTTCGTGTCGGTAGTCGATCCGTTCGAGGTTCGTTTGCTTCGGTTGTTTGCCCGCCGCGAGGTAAACCGTCTTCCCGTTCCAACTGCCGAGTGCGCCCCAATCGTGCGAAACGGGCTTATTCCAAGTCATTTTGGCCTTCAACGGTTTCTCCGCGTAGAAGAACGTCAGCCCGGCCAGTTCCTTCCACGCGTCGGCATCGAGCAACGACCACAACCGTAGCGACTGGCCCATCGCTGCATTTTTGCCCGCCGCCACGCGGATCGGATCTTTCAAACCTTTCAGTTCGGTCACCTCATGGTTTCGCGAAAATGTCAGTTCAAACTTCGTGCCTTTTGCCTTCTCGAGTGCTTCGATCAACGTCGGTTTCGAGTCCGCATCGCCATCGAGCCAGATTGCTTTCCCGATCGTTTGCTCCGCGACATACGAGCCATCCGCGTTCACTTTCGAAATGACAATCGACGAACGAAACGCATATCGCGCCGCTTGGCTGAACTCCGCACCGACGAATCGGAAGTCCGATTTGCGGCTAAACACGACCTCCTGGTTGAACGTGTCGCCGACTTGGAAGCGGGAAGCGATCACCGCTTGCAACACGCCGACACGCGGCATCGGTGGCGGCGCTACGGCAACGACGGGCGGAGCCATCGCTTCGACCGTGCGCGGTGCCGGGGCCATTTCCGCAACGACTAAAACCGGAGCAACTTGCGGAACTTTCGTAGCGATTATCGGTGTTGCGATTGTTGGCGTGACCGACACAACAACGGGTGCAGGCGACGCTTTCCGGAACGCGAAACTCGATCCGAATGCCAAGCCGACCACGCCCACGGCGATGGCGACGGCCCAGATTACACGACGATCTTTCGGCGCGGCGGCCAGCAATACGGTGCGCCCGCAATCCGGGCAATCGACGGCACCAT
>JANXNT010000949.1 GCA_025353985.1 Limnoglobus sp. | reverse complement strand
GCACCAGCGGGTCTGTTGTTGAGCCTTCTCGGCTTGCCGGCACTGGCGTTTGCTCGCCGCTTCCGTCGCGCGGTTCCTGCCCAGGCGTAAGCAGCGCCTCAAGAAAAATGAAGTAAATATGGAAGGCCACCCAAAATGGGTGGCCTTTTCTTGTTGTTACTTACGCTAATACTGATGTTACCGTTAATTCGGATGAAACTTTTAATCCGATTCACTCGTCGAATTGCCAAATGCGTAACTGTGGAGTACGATACGCGGTCAGATAAAAGACCGTTTGTATAATTTGTAGTGATTACTGACAAATTCGCCCCGAACTCGCCAGAGCCTGCTGCCTTGTTTAAACGTAGCGTGAATGTTCGATTTGCTCTAATTTTGTCCGCAATCATTGGTGCGACATCAATAGGGCTGTATTTCCTTCACGGCTGGCAAATCCATCGGAACGCTGGCTCGTACAAGGTGCGTGCGGAGCAAGCGGCTTTCAGCGGAGAGAAAGTGAAAGCGGCGGGTTTCTACGATCGCTACCTGAAGTTCCGGTCTGATGACATCGATGCGCGAACGCAATATGCGATCCTACTTGCCGATCTCGCGAAAGATAAATTCCATTCGCAGATTGCCTATCTCGCGCTTGAGCGGGTATTGCGCGATGTTCCCGAGCAACTGACTGTCCGACGGCGAGCCGCCGATATGGCGATGGCGATCGACCGCCCTTCGGATGCCAAGTTTCACCTCGAAGAGCTTCTGAAAGTAAACGAAAACGATGCCACACTACTTGAGCAACTCGGTACTTGTGAAGAACTCGGCGGTCGTTCCGAAGCCGCAATTACACGCCTCGAACAAGCGATCGCAATCGACCGCGAGCGAGTGGCTTGCTATCCAAAACTAGCGATCGCGTATCGACGCACCGGAAAGACGGAAGAAGCCGACCACGCGATGAACCGCATGGTCGATGCGAATCCGAAATCGCCGCGTGCGTTACTCGAACGCGCACGGTATTTGCGCAACCTCGGGTTACTCGATGCCGCTTCGCGTGACATCGTGTTGATTCGCACGAAACTCGCCCCCGACGAGCAAGAAGCGATACTCATTTCAGGTGAACTCGCGTCATCGCGAAACCAGCTGGATCTGGCTCGCACGGAATTCGAACGCGGGCGAACGCTGTATCCGAAAGACCTTCGCTTCCAAATTGGGGTCATCCGTCTCGATTTGAACTCCGGTCGAACCAAAGAAGCGGTCGTCGCTTTGCAAGCGTCAGTGGCGGGTGTGCCCGAGTCGAGCGGAGATGTTTGGTTGCTCGCGGACCTCTGCATTACTGCCGATCAAGTCGAGATGGCCAAACCACTTCTTGCGCAGTTGTCGAAGGACAACTCGTTGCAACCGGCCGTGAACTACCTCGAATCGCGGCTGCTAATCAAAGATCGTAAGTGGCTCGCCGCAACGAGTTCGCTCGTCAAAAACCGCCCAGAATTATCGCGGCTACCCGAGTTAGCGTTCCAAGTCGAGATGCTACTTGTGTCGTGTTACTCAGAACTGGATCGACCAGATAAACAACTTGAGGCCGCGCGGGCAGCCGTCGCCATCGAGCCTACGGCGATTTCCGCACGCTTGGCCATGGCCGATGCCAAACTCGCTTCGTCGAGTACGAACGAAGCACTCGACGAATACTTAAAGTTAGCGGGTCAATCACTCGGTGCCCGTTTTGCAGCGATACGTTTAGTCATTTGGCAAAACCAAAATCGCCAGGGTGCGACACCCGATTGGACACAAGCAGCACAGTTACTCGAAGCCACCCCCGCCGAAGGACGTGCAACTGTCGAATATCGTCTGCTCGTCGCTTCGTTGCTTTCGCTGAAAAGCAAGCCGGCAGATGCCCGTGCTTTGCTTGAGGATGTCGTAAAATCGGATCCGAAAGAAACTCGATACTGGCTCGCTCTGTCAGTGCTGGCGGGCCGCGAAAGTGGCCCGCGTTCCGCAGAAATCGTGTTGGATCGAGCCGAAGCCGCAGCCGGCGATACTGCGGAATTACGCTTGGCACGTGCATCGCATCTGATGGCCGAACGTGCATCGATCGAGCGGATTCGCAAACTGGAAATCGGCTCAGATCGGTTTCCAACCGCAGATTCAAACCGACTACTCTTGGGGCTTGCCGATGCTTACACCGCTCTCGGTGCAAAAGCCGATGCACGCCGTTTGTTAGACATGCTGACGGCTCGCCAACCAAATCATATCGCTCTGAAAATGAGGCAGTTTCAGCTAGAAGTCGATGATGGCGATCTTGAAAAAATCAAAAACTTCGTCGGAGAAATTCGAACACTCGAAGGCGAAGAAGGAGCCAGTTGGCGTTACTGTGATGCTGTGTATCAAGCGACCGTTGCTCAGCGTGAAAACAGCGTAGGAGCAACGATCGTCGTTCGATCGCGATTGGCGGAAGTCTCTGCATTGCGCCCCACTTGGGCAAAAGTGCCACTACTCGAGGCAAAATTGGACGATTGGTCTGGCAATACGGACAACGCAATCGAAAATTACCGCCGTGCAATTCGGTCGGGCGAACGATCCGTTGCGGTCGTTCGCCGGGCGGCATCGCTGTTAATCGCTCGCCGTCGTTTCGATGATGCTCGCGATTTGTTGGCGGAAGCCTCGAGTTCGAATGGTAACACACCTGAACTGGCACGAATCTCAACGGAACTCTCGATTCTTCGCGAGCGGCCGTTCGAGGAGTCCATCACGTCAGCGACTGCCGCAGTATCGGTCGATTCGAAAGATCCACAAGATCGAGTCTGGCTCGGCACGATCTTTGCCTATTACGGAAAGAACATCGAAGCGGAAGCCGCATTCCGAACCGCCGTCGAACTCGGGCTGAAAGATCCAGTGTGCTGGGTGGCGTTAATCGAGTTTCTCGCGCGAAACAACAAGAAAAACGAAGCGATCACGCTGATCGAGAAGGTGAAAACAAACGTGCCTGCCGAACAAATACCGGTTTGTTTGGGCCGTTGTTTCGCGATCGTCGGCGATCGAACCAATGCGGCGCAACAGTACGATGCTGCGCTCCGACAATCTCCCAATGACCCCACACTCGTTCGAGAATTCGCGCAGTATCAACTAGCCGTGGGAGAAACCGAGAAG
>JANXNT010000941.1 GCA_025353985.1 Limnoglobus sp. | reverse complement strand
TGGCTTTCACCACCACCAAGTTTCGGGCCTGACGTTCGGTAACGACGGCAAGCTCTACATCACGAGTGGCGACGACGACAACTTCGCGGAAGGCTCCGATGGCAGTCGTGCGACAGTGATGCGTGCGGGTGCGGTGTTCCGCTGCAACCCCGATGGCACGCAACTCGAAACCTTCTCGCAAGGCTATCGCAACCCGTATCGCGACCTCGCCCACGACGACAAATTCAACTGGTTCCACACCGATAACGACAACGAAGACGGCAGCAAGTTCACCGGATGTCGCATCATGCACGTTGCTGAAGACACCGATTTCGGCTGGCGACTGAAGACCGGCGCACGCTGTTGCCGTCCGGATGCTTTGCGTGGGGCCGTTGCGGGTGAACTGCCTGGCAAGGTCGCACCGATGATCAAAACGGGCCGCGGCTCGCCCGCTGGCTTGCTCATATACAACGACTCACGGCTCCCCGCTCACTACCGCGGCCTGCTTTCCTACCCCGACGTTTACCGCAAAACCATCCGCAGTTATCGCGTCAAACCGAACGGCTCGACGTTCGACATCGACGCGGAATTCGAATTGCTCAAGAGCGAAGATCCGCTGTTCCGCCCCTGCCAGATGGTCACCGGGCCAGACGGCGCAATCTACATTTGCGACTGGCGTACGGACTCTGGCGGTGCGGGCAAACTCTGGGGCGATGGCAAAAATGGCCGCATCTACCGCATGAAGTGGGTCGGCACGAAGGAACACCCCGAACTGCCACTCCGCGGCATGGATTCGTGGGCGAAACTGACCAAGGCGAGCAACGACGAACTCGTGGTCAAACTCTCCGCCATCGACTTCAGCGACCGCCTGATCGCCCGCGATGAACTGGTACGCCGCGGCGAAACGTCGCGCAGTGTGGTGTTGCGAAAAATCGTCTCGGGGACGATCGACCCGAGTGGCCGCCTGCCCGCGTTGGGCGTGCTGCAATCGTTCTGGAATAGCGATGTCGAAGACCTGTTCCGATTGTTAATCAACGACGAATCGGCCGACGTTCGCCGTGTGGCCATCGAAGCACTTGGACTGCGTGGGAAGCCGAAAGATACGCGAATTCACGACACGCTCGTTCGCGCGATGACCTACAGCGAACCAACCGTTCGCCGTGCCGCGATCCTTGCAGTGGGCCGTATCGGTGCCGACGGTGCCCCGAACGCGGTTGTGCAAGCGTGGTCGAACTTCGCCCGCGCAACCGATGGCAAAGACGCCTTCCTCGCCGATGCTTACCTGCGTTCGATCGAACGACTCGGCCAACCGGGGATCGATGCCCTGATCAAAGCCGCCGAAACCGGCGACAACGTACTTCGCGACAAAGTGGCCACGGCATTCACCGGAATGCGAACACGCCCCGCAGCCGATTCTCTCGCGAAATTGCTGACCGCAACGTACTTCACGCCAGGGCAGCGGGCGGATCTCGTTCGCTCGTACGCGAACTATCTCTTCGACCCCGCGATGTCGCTCGAACCGCTCGCCGCATACATGGCCAGCCACCCCACCGAGCCGGCGGCAGTGAAAATCGCGGCACTCGAAGTGCTCGGCGCAACGAGCAATTTGACATCGGCCAACGGGATCGTACTCGTGATGGCATCGCTCGATTCGCCCGAAGCCGAGGTGCGTTCGGCGGCCGTGCACGCGGTCGAAGAAAGCCGCCTCGGGTCGGCGTTACCGAAACTACTGGGGCTGGCCGCCGACGCGAAGAAAACCGCCGCCGACCGGGTCGCCGTACTGCAAGCGATCCGCGTAACGGGCAACGCTACCGCCGTGAAACCGCTACTCGATCTCATCGCTTCGAACGAAGTCACCGCACTACGACTCGAAGCCCTGCGCACGCTATCGGCAATCGACATCGCGCAAAGTCGCAGCATCGCCGAGAAATGGCTCGACCTCAAAGACAACGTACTCGTGACGGAAGCGGTCGCGATTTTGGGCGCGACCAAGGAAGGCGCGAAGCTCATTGGCGAGCGATTCGTCGCCAAGAAACTGCCACGCGAAATGTGGCCCAGCGTCTCGGAGTCATTACGTAAGTTCCTTGCAGACCCGGCAATTTTGAAGCTCAACATGGATGTCATGAAAGGTGGACTATTACTCTCGACGGCACCGGCGGACATCGTGAAGGTTCGCGAACTCGTCGCCACCAAGGGCGACCCGAAGAAGGGCAAAGAACTGTACTTGAACTCCAAGGTACTGGCCTGCGTCAGTTGCCACAAGATGGAAGGCACCGGCGGCCAAGTCGGCCCCGATCTCACACGACTCTGGGATACGCACAGTATCGAGAAAATCATGGAGTCGATCGTACAGCCGAGCAAGGAAATCAAAGAGGGATACCAAGCCTATCGCCTCAGCACCACAGCCGGCCAAGTCTATGTTGGTTTGAAGGTATCCGAAAACACGAAAGAAGTCGTGATTCGCGAAGCGAACGGCAAAGACATCCGCGTGCCAAAGGGCGATATCGACGAACTCTCGACCTCGAAAGTCTCGTTAATGCCCGACGATGTGATTTCGCAAATCACCTACGATCAGTTCATCGACTTGATTGCATTCTTGAAGAGCAAAAGCGAACAGGAATCGTTGCGAGTGGCGGTCGCCGTGAAACCGGAGATTGTGAAGCCGATGAATGTTAAACCGGAAATTGTAAAACCGGTAATCGTGAATCCGGCGACTGCGAAGCCGATGATCGAGAAGCCCGTGATTGTTAAACCGGTTGTCGTAAAACCGATGATTGAGAAGCCGGCGATCGCAAAACCAGAAGGTGTGAAGCCGAAGTAAATCCAACGCAAAAGAAGCTCAGGATGAAATCCTGGGCTTCTTCTGTTGCATCACTTGTCTGAAAACTTCGCGTACAGCTTCGGCATCCGATACTTCATTTCCTCTTCGTCGTCAAAGTCCCACTCTTCGCCAGCGGGCACATCCGAGTTTTCCTTTCCGCCATGTGCTGCTTCGAGTGCCACATAGTAATCATGGTGATCGTCACCACCCGTGACTGCGCAATAGGCATCGGCAGCGGGGTAGCATTCGCAACTCGCGTTGTCGGGTTCGCACTTCACGTTTGCAAGTGTATCCGCATCCTTCAACGCGGCTTCATATACACCTTGGCCTTGCAGTAATAACCACGAGCGAAAGTCCATGAAACCATCATCGGAGCAGCCGCCGTTCATGATGTACGCGGCCCCCCACAATTTCCACGTGTATGCTTCGCCGTGATACTGATCCCACATATGGCCAAACGCGAGGATCTCCGTCGGTTCGAGTTTCGCAAGGCATTCGACGAGCGTCTCCGCCTGCGCTTCCGAACCTGCCTCTTTCGTCGAGTCGATCAGCTTCCAAAATTCCTCGGCCGTCATGATGATGCGATGCTCCAGGTGGGAACGAGAGTGAGTAATTCTGGAAATTTATGGATGAGTAAACACAAAGAAAACGGCTTCCTATCTGTCGCAATCACTCAGATCGGGTTCGCCCAGTTTTCAACGATCAAGCCGGAAATGGCCTTATAGTCGCCGTCCATTGTCACGACTGAAGTATTTCCCAGCGAAATCGCAATTGCGGCAATGCCCATGTCATTTTGGCCAACGGTCCGACCGATTTTTTTCAACTCGAACGCGATCCGCGCATATTCAAATGCCGCTTCGGTATCCAAAACCACAATCTCCATTCTTTCAGAGCATCGTGAATACGCAGGATGTTGCGGTCACGATTAGGACTTCCCTCAGCGCGAAAAGCTAATTCGGCTAGAACCTGCCCTGTAATACCAATCCGATTCCCTTTGGCATTCTCCAACCTGGTTCGCTCGTACACACCACGTTTGCGGTCGAGGTATAACCCAGCAATTCCTGTGTCGAGGATGTAGCGTCTCATCGAAACACGTCCTCAAGACCCTTCTCGGCGTTGTCGATGCTGTATTGGTTGACCTTACGCTCCCACTCATCGAGATCGGCCGCCACATCGTCCGGGATGTCGAGTGGCTGAAATCTTTTCATCGCCGCTTGTACGCGAGCGATTTCCTCGGCCGACATTGGCCCATCGTCTCTGTCGTCCCCGGAAGTCACCACGACTTCGGTACCCTCGGGCAAGTCGATCGGCTCGACTGTTTCCACTCGTCCGTTACGGATGATGCCCTTCAACAGTAGCAAACTCATGTTTCGCCCCCTCAATTGGTCACATTAGTTTAGCAGTTAGTCTACGCTTCCGTGGGCCACTCTTTCCAGTTCCGCGATTGACGCCAGAATGCCAGTGGGTTGTCGTAGACGATCTTTTGAATCGTCGCTTCCGGGTGGCCGCGACGCTTCATTTCCTGAATGAGTTCGGGCACCGCGAGCGGATCCGATTTGCCCCAATCGCCCGCCGAGTTCGCCATGATGCGATCCGTGCCGACGCTCTCGATAATATCGCAAGCCCGCGATGGCGTACACTTCGTCGTCGGGTATAGCGTCATTCCGCACCAGAAGCCATTATCGAGTGCCAACCGCACCGTATGTTCCTCGACATGATCGACGCAAACGCGGTGCGGTTTCACGCGGCGATCCCCTTTCAGCATGTCGATAATCATCCGCGTGCCCTTGTATTTGTCCTCCAAGTGCGGCGTGTGAATCAGCACGAGTTCGTCGGTCTTCATCGCCAAATTGAGGTGTTCCTGAAAGATCGTCGCCTCGTTCGCGGTGTTCTTGTTGAGACCAATTTCGCCGATACCCAACACGTTCGGCTTCGACAAAAACTCTGGAATCAGCGCGATGACATCGCGCGACAAACTCACGTTCTCCGCCTCTTTCGCATTAATGCAAAGCCACGCATAATGCCGAATATGGAACAGCGCCGCCCGCTTCGGTTCGACCTCGGTGAGGTGCCGAAAGTAATCGTGAAACCCCGCCGCCGTCCCACGATCAAACCCCGCCCAAAACGCCGGCTCCGAAATCGCCGCACACTGCGCGTAAGCCATCCGCTGATAGTCATCCGTCGTGCGCGAAATCATATGAATATGCGGGTCGATGTATCGGGGCATGATTATCACTCACTAATATTCTGCAATCACTTGGGTCATGTGGATTTCACGAGTTCCGCGTCACTTCGTTCATTCCCATGTTACCAAATCACCGCAGTGCAATCGAACGGTGTCGTCGGATCCCAGCCCAGTTGCCACCTGATGTTGACCGATGGCCCGCTTCGCGATATTCGACCGCATCTTTCGTGGGTTGGGTCGTACGTGGGGGGTGTTGCCGTGGCGAGATCGTTACTGCGGGTGGTGGTGGCAATGGTGGCAACGCAGGCTCTGGTCGGTTGCGCGGGCACGTGGGACACGATCACGAGTCGGCGGTTCCGCAAAGAGCCGTTTCACACGATGTTCAAAAGCGAAGACCCGATGACGGTCATGCGCTCTAGCCCCGAAGGCGATCAGCGGGCGAAAGCGATGCGCAAACTGAAGGAACCGGCATTATCCGGGAACGCGCAGGACCAAGAACAAGCGATCGAGTTGCTATCGCAGGCCGCGACATCGGACCCGAGTCCCGTCGTGCG
>JANXNT010000921.1 GCA_025353985.1 Limnoglobus sp. | reverse complement strand
CCCCGGCGACGAACGAATGTAGCCTTCAGCGTACGGCCAGCCGAGCGCGGGGCGGCGGATGTTTTCGTACGTGTGAACGAGTTCGTGATTCGCACCGGGGTGGTACGGATTCAATCGCAGCAGTGCCTTGTAAAACGGGATCGCGCCGTGAGTGCCATCGCCGAGTTGGGCGCGGGCGAACCAACCTTCTTCGTCGTCTTCGTAAATCGCGAGCAGTTCATCGAGCGTTTGCTGGGCTTTCTTGCGGCGTTCGTCGCCAACGCCCGGCAACATGCCTTTCTCTTGTAGCTTCGCCGTAATCAAAAACCCTTCGCGGTGGCTCGCCTTCGGCAACAGTTGCTTCGCCATTTCGAGCGCATAATCGTGCGGCGCTTTCGCGATGTTGTCCGGCAGTTTCGGCTGAATCACGGTGCCGAACGCCGCGAAGTACGGTAATGGCTTCGCGGTGGTTTTTCCCCACTTTTCGAGCGATTTGTGTAGCCCGAGCCACGCCATCGCGCATTGCGGGTCGTGTTGAAGTGCCGTCTCGAAGTTGCGTACGGCTTCGATCCAGACGTACGAGTAGTAATAGCCAAAGCCCTGATCGCAAAACGACTGACAAGTCTCGGATGGCGTGCTCGTGCGGTACCGGTACATGCAAAGGTCCGGTATCGTAATCGCGTGCGCCAACCCGCTGATCGCGAGTTTCGGCACCGGTTTCTTCGCAGCTTCGATTGTCGTAAACGCCGATAGCGCGAGCGCGGTGAAAATCATCATGGGGAAAAAGCTCGTAGGCAGCAGATGGCAGGTTGTTGACAAGTTTACCCGGACAGGCCAGCCGTTGGAAGTGGCAATCGCAAGATCGGGATCGGCAACTTCGGCCTGTTCCATGGACTTGCGATCAGCAAACGCGACAACCGAGGCGAGACGAATCTTTTTCTGAGTTTCGATTTGACTTCGTTCGTCCGTGCAATTGCACAACATATTCAAGTTCCCAGACACAGCCGTATCAACCGAGAGAAACCGTTCGGCGTTTCTTCGTGCGCTACGTCCGATTGCCATCTTGCAACGTTATTCAGCGGTTCGCCACCGTTTTACAACAAAAATCGTTTGTATTCTTCGGGGAAATTCACATTGTGCAGAATTTCAGCAGAACGAATCTGCTCTTTCGTTGCAGGGGTACCCAGTTCCGCAAATTGCATATTTCTCATCGTTATTTCCTGATTCTGGAATGCCGATTGCGTCGCGTCTCAGAGACTCGCCACGACTTCCTCGCTAGCGGTTCGGGCTAACAATTCCCGGTAGCCCGAACCGCTAGCAAGGGTTGTGAGCCTTGGTTAGCGATCAGAAAAAACAAAAGAGTAAGAATTAGTTGAATTGTAATGAGGTTAATGAATCGCCAATTGCAATGCAAGGTGCGGAGTCGGTATTTTGTTCGTTGGTTTTCGCTGATTTGAGCGCGTCGAAACATCGACCCATACGAAGACGAAATGTCAATAAGCTTTAGACGATATGACGTAAGTCGGAATTGTTCGTCGTGCACGGACGTATCCAAAAGTGCGCCGAAATGACACAGAAAAGGCGCGCCGTGACATAGAAAGGTCGCGCAATGACACAGAAAAGGCGCATAGTGACCCGAAACGGTCGGTAGTTGCGGCGAGTGTCGACACGATGACCGTCGACGCAAACCCCGACAGGAATTCAGTATACGGCAAAAAACCTCGAAACGGATCAGGATTTGCGATCAAAAACTGGCATTTTGAGACGAAAAAACACCCGAAAAACCGGTTTTGGAGCGTTCGCAATTCGGACTTACGTCGATTCTAAGAGACGATTTAACGCCCCGATTTGACTTGTTCCAGCAATTGGTTCGCCGCCTCGGCTGCGGTACGGCCAGAGCCTTCGTAGCGTTGCATTGCGCCATCGGTGCCAATCGCGACTTCGCCGCGAACGACGTATTCGCCACCTTCGCGAATCGGTTCTTGGAACTTGACGCGTAGTCGGCGCAGTTCACTGGCGATGCGGTCGTAATCGGCGGCTTCGGTTTTGCTCGTGGCACGGCGATCCGGGTAATCGTCCGGGATGCGGGTACCGGCGGCGAGGCCCGCGGCGGTGCTTTCGCGGCTCGGGCGATACGGGTCTTTGCGTGCGCCACCGGGGAGATCGTTGCTTTGGCTGACGGGCGAAGTCATCAGCGGATCGCGGACACCACGGGCGGTGTCGGCTTTGCCCGTTGGCAGATTCGTGGCCGGAATGCGACTGCCACCCATGAGCGGATCGGGGCGGTCGCCGAGGCTGCTTCGCCCGCTACCACCCGCACGATCGAACAAACGACAGCCCGAACCGGTCGCGCAGGCCAGCACGGCCGCACAGAGCAGTATCCCGATTCGGCGATTCCGGTTCCCGAGCATCATCTTGACCCACCCTCCTGGGCGGCTAAATCAAGCACAGCGAATTCATACACCTACACTTTGCACGCGGAAGACGTGTCAAGTCGGGTCGACTTCGGAAAATGTCGCCAGAATCCGTCCGATTGCACGTCGTTTGCTCGCGGAACGACGAATGCGCCGATCGGGCGGTGTGGGCATACCCCAAACGGAGAACGGTAGCAATGGCAGTACACACGGTGGCGGTCATCGGCGGCGACGGCATCGGGCCGGAAGTCATCGAACACGCGATTCGCACGGCCCAGAAGGCGGCTGTGAAATACGACCATGCCGAACTTCAGTGGAATAAGCTCCCCTGGTCCACCGACTACTACAAGCAGCACGGCCGGATGCTCCCCGTCGATGGCTGGGACGTTCTCGCCAAGCACGATGCGATCCTGTTCGGCGCGGTCGGTAGCCCCGATGTCCCCGATAAAATTACCGTTCACGAACTGCTGTTGCCGATGCGTCGCAAGTACGATCAGTACGTCAATTTGCGTCCATCGTACCTTTTCGATGGCGTACCGAGCCCCTTGAAGGACAAAGCGGCGGGCAGCATCGATATCGTCGTGTATCGCGAGAACACGGAGGGCGAATATGCCCCCGTCGGCGGCGTGCTGTACCCGAACTCGCCCGATACCGTGGCCGTGCAAACCGGCGTGTTTACTAGGCGCGGCTGCGAGCGGATTCTGCGTGCGGGCTTCGAAGGCGCACGCCTTCGCCGCAAGAAACTCACGAGCATTACGAAATCGAACGCGCAGGTGTATAGCCTCGGGTTGTGGGATGAAGTGTTCGAGTCGGTGCGTAAGGATTATCCGGACGTACAATCGTCCCCGCTACTCGTCGATGCTGCTGCAATGGACCTCGTGCGTAAGCCGGAATCTTTCGATGTGATCGTGGCGAGCAACCTGTTCGGCGACATCCTCACCGACCTCGCCGCCGCCGTCACGGGCAGCATCGGCCTCGCCAGTAGCGCGAACATCAACCCGACCAAAGCGTTTCCGAGCATGTTCGAGCCAGTCCACGGTAGCGCGCCGGACATCGCCGGGAAAGGCATCGCAAACCCAATGGCCGCAATCCTGAGCGCCGGGCTGATGCTCGATCACCTGGGGTTAGCCAAGGCGGCAAAAGCGATCCGCGATGCCGTGGCCAAAGTGCTAAAAGAAGGCCGCACGCGAACCCCCGACCTCGGCGGCACCGCAACAACGAACGACGTCGGCGACGCCGTACTCGCGGCACTGTAGTGACCCGAGCCGCGCACGGATTCGTGAGCGGCTTACTTCGTTTCTTCGAGGCCCAGCTTCTTCATGAGTTCCTTGGCTTTTGCGGCGGGACTGCCTTTTGTCTTTTCCAGCACATCGAAGCCCGCCTTCAGAATGTCGGCTTTTTCTGGGTTCGTCTTCCGGACTTCGTTCACCATGTACTCGTAACTCGTCACTTCACTACCAAGTTGCTTTCCGTTGACGTAGTTCATCAATGTCGATTTCACTTGGACCATCGGGTCGATCGGCTTGACTTCGATTTCTTCTTGTCTCGTCGCACCGCCACAACCGAAAGCGGTGAGCGCGAGCAGCCAAGCCAAAACAATTGCGGAACGTCGATTCATAAAAGCCTCGGGAAGTAAGGGGGAAAGGAAAGCCCGCCCACAATTGTGGACGGGCTATCTCGTTAGATACCGTGTGGCCTAGAAGTCGCCGAGTACGCCGCCATCGCTGGCGTGACCGAGACGCTGGAATGTGAGCAGATCGATGCTGTTTCGGAGAAAGCGAACCGAGCCATCGCCGAGTAGTGCGTTGACGCCGCCGGTGTGGAGGCTGCGCGGTGGCAGCACGGCATACGTCCAGTCGTGCG
>JANXNT010000915.1 GCA_025353985.1 Limnoglobus sp. | reverse complement strand
GGCCGTTCGGCGACCGCCAACCGTCCGCGCAGCGAATCCATTGCTGCGACAAACACCGCAATTAATCGCGCATCAGGACGCGCTCGGCGAACATGTTCGCCGGGAGCTTGACGCCCTTTTGTTCCAGCCGCTGCACGAACGACGGGCGAACCCCCGTCGCTTCGAACTGGCCGTACGCACGACCGTTTTGGTCGACGCCCAGTTGCTTGTAGCGGAAAATCTCTTGCATGATGATGACGTCTTGTTCCATGTTGTTCACTTCCGTGATGCTCGTGATCTTTCGCGGGCCGCCTTGCAGACGGTTCGCCTGAATGATCAAGTCCACGGCGGCGGAGATCTGCTGTCGCATCGCCTTGATCGGCAATTCGATCCCGCCCATCATAATCATCGTCTCAAGGCGGCTGAGGGCCTCGCGCGGGGTATTCGCGTGCAACGTCGTCATCGATCCCGCGTGACCCGTGTTCATCGCCTGGAGCATGTCGAGCGTTTCGCCTGCGCGACACTCGCCGATGATGATCCGCTCGGGCCGCATCCGCAGGGCGTTCCGCACGCAATCGCGGGTGGTGATGGCCCCCTTGCCTTCGATGTTCGGCGGGCGCGTTTCCAACCGTACGATGTGATCTTGTTGCAGTTGCAACTCGGCCGCATCTTCGATCGTAATCACGCGCTCGTCGCTCGGAATGAAGCTCGACAGCGTGTTCAGGAGCGTGGTCTTACCGCAACCGGTACCGCCGCTCACGACGATGTTCAGGCGGGCTTTAATGCACGCCTCGAGCAACATCGCCATCTCGGGCGTGAACGCTTTGTAGTTCAGCAAGTCCTCGAGCTTCAGCGGGTTGGCCCCGAAGCGGCGAATGCTGAGGCTGGCTCCGTCGAGTGAGATCGGCGGGATCACCGCGTTCACCCGCGAGCCATCGGGCAGGCGGGCGTCGACCATCGGGTTCGTTTCGTCCACGCGCCGTCCGACCTTCGACACGATGCGGTCGATGATCTGGAGCAAGTGGTCGTTATCGCGAAACTGGACGTCAGTCTTTTCGAGTTTACCGCGTCGCTCGACGTACACTTTCTTCGGGCCGTTCACCAAAATATCGCTGACGGTCGGGTCTTTCAGCAGCACTTCGAGCGCACCGAACCCGAGCGTTTCGTCGAGGACTTCTTCGATCAGCTTTTCGCGTTCGATCCGGTTGAGCAGTGGATTTTCGGTATCGCACAAGTGCTCGATGACGCGGCGAATGTCCTTCCGCATCGAGTCGCTGGACAGATCTTTCAC
>JANXNT010000905.1 GCA_025353985.1 Limnoglobus sp. | reverse complement strand
GGCACGACTTTCTTGGCGTTCTTGGGGTCGGTATACTTCAGCCATTGTTTGAGAATGCGCACATCTAACGAAGCCTCTTTCGCGAACTTTTCGAGGTCGGGTTTAGTGGCCGTACCTTGTGCTGTTTGTATCTTCCGTGCTTGAACGAGATACTTCGCGGTCTTGTGGACTTCGGCTTCGGCGACTTTCGCGGATCGCTCAGCGAGCCACGCTTTGATCTTGTCGTCGTGCGCTTTGACGACTTGCTGGCCATCTGTGAATTTTTTGACTTCGACCGGCGAAACGAGTGGCGATTCCGCCAGATTCGAGCCGTTGAAGATGCCCGCGATCGAGTAATAATCTCGCGTGGGGATCGGGTCGAATTTATGATCGTGGCAACGCGCGCACGACACCGTGATGCCCATGAAACCGCGCGTCAGCGTGTCGACGCGATCGTCGAGTTCGTCGGCGACGGCTTGTTCGCGGAAGGTGTTTTTGTAGTATTCCGCACCCAAGCCGAGGAAGCCGAGGCCCGCGATGCGAGTGAATAAATCGCCTTCGCTCTCACTGACAAGATCGCCTGCAATCTGGAGCCGCACAAACTGGTCGTACGACATATCGGCGTTGAATGCGCGAATCACCCAATCGCGGTAGCGGTAGGCGTTCGCCTTCGGTTTCACTTCGAACGTGTGTGCTTGATCTTCGGAGTAACGGGCCACGTCGAGCCAGTGCCGTGCCCAACGCTCGCCGTAGTGCGGCGACGCGAGCAAGTGATCGAGCACTTTCGCGTAAGCATCCGGGGTGTTGTCTTTCTCGAACGCAGCCACTTCGTCGATCGTTGGCGGTAAGCCGATGAGATCGAAGTACGCCCGCCGAATCAGCGTGCGTTTATCCGCGATGCCGACGGGTGACAGCTGCTTGTCATCCCACGCTTTGTGTACGAACGCATCGATCGGATTCTGGATCGCGACTTTCGGTTTTTCGATGACGGGAATGCTCGACGAACGTGGCGGTTGGAACGCCCAGAACTGTTTGCCTTTGACGAGATCGATTCCCGAGGTCGTCGTCGTGCTTCCGTCGCGTGGGTCGGGTGCGCCCATTGCCACCCACTTCTCAAAGTCGGCAATCGTGGCGGCGGGCAACTTGCCGCTCGGTGGCATCTGCAAGTCGCCGTCGTACTTCAACGCCTTCAGGAACGTGCCTTGATCCGGCTTACCCGGCACAATCGCGGCCCCCGTGTCGCCGCCTTTCAAAAGCGCATCGCGCGAATCGAGACGCAGGCCACCCTTGAGCTTCTTCGCCGTTTCGGCGGCCGCATCGTGGCACTTCACGCACTGCGCAACGAGCACGGGCCGTATCTTCGCTTCGAAGAAATCGTTCCCCGCGCGGTCATCGGCCGCACCGGCAGTGGTGCAGAAAGTAAAAGCCACAAATGCAGGTAATGCGTATCGTTTCATACGTCGTGCTTCAGGCGGTGGGATTTTCTATCGATTCTGACAGTCGGCAGGCGGGAGTGTTTCGCCGACAATAATAGTATCGCAAAAGAACCGGCGAATACTACTGACATTTTTCCCGGTATTGGGAAGTTTCGCGAACGAGAATCGGAGGCTGCGTGAATCTCGAATTGACCGACGATGTCGCCGTGGTAATCGGGGCGGCACGCGGGTTGGGCTTGGCGATAGCCGCACAATTCGCCCTCGAAGGGGCCAAAACGATACTCTGCGATCGCTCCGATGCCGTGATTACCGAGGCAGCGAAATTGCATTCGGAGGCAGAGATCGTCGATGCCACCGAGTACGAAACGGTGCGAGAGGCCGAACGCCGTATTCGCAGTCGGCATGGGCGGATCGATCACGTCGTGTATGCGGCGGGCGTCGGTTCGGGGAAGTTCGGGTTCCCGATCTGGAAACTCGAACCCGCCGACTGGGAGCGGCCGATCCGCGTCAACCTGATCGGTGCCGTCCACGTTGCGCACGCATTC
>JANXNT010000524.1 GCA_025353985.1 Limnoglobus sp. | reverse complement strand
ACGGTACCGACGGGCGAACCGGAAGGGGGACATTCGATACTCTCCAACGGCACGTGGCGGCCCGGCGCAGCGTGCCGGTTACTATAACGACGGTACAGAGTGTCTATTGGATCGGTTTCGAAAAAAATCTTCTACGCCGAGACTTCCGAATTTGCTCATCCCTTCCATTTTGGCGACGGACGCGACGCGCGAACCGTTCCGCAGCGTATAGCAGGCGAGAGCGATACAATCGATTATCGCAGTTGCGACGAGTCGGATTTTCGCCTTTAGAATCGACGTAAGTCCAAATTGCGAAAGTTTCAAAACCGGTTTTTCGCGTGTTTTTTCGTCCCAAAACGCCATTTTTTGATCGCGAATTCCTGATCTGTCCCTTGCGATTTCGCCAGATCCTGCGACTCTGTCGTCGGTTATGGCGATTCTCATCGATCTGCCACTCGCCGGAAGTACCGACCTTTTCGCGTCACAACGCGACCGAAAATCGACCGTGCGCGCCTTTTCTGTGTCATTTGCGCGCACTTTTGAGTCATTTGCGCGCACTTTTGGGTACGTCCGTGCACACCGCACAATTCTGACTTACGTCAAATCATCTAAAATTTATTGACTTCGGGAAATTGTGTGGGCAGGCGTTTCGCATCAATAAAATTGCCGAATCTTCTCGCATTTCGGTCGTGTCTGCGATACCTTGTCTGTTAGATACTCACGTGAATGATTTGGACCCGACCATGTACAGCCACGACGACGATACGCCGGCCGCCGACGCGCACAACCGTACGCAGGTGCAGCAGGTGCCGGAGGCGACGTCTTCGGACGATGTCAACTCGACAAGTCCCAATTTTGGTTCGTTTACCGGGCCGTCGGTGCCGGGGTATCCGTTCTTGTCGCAGCCGCAGGCGTCGGGTGAGATTGGGCGGCTCGGCGAATATCGCGTCTTGGCAAAACTTGGTGAAGGTGGCATGGGGTTCGTCTTTCGTGCCGAAGATCCCGCCCTCAAACGCTTTGTCGCGCTGAAGGTCATGCGGCCCGAAGTTGCGGCGAAACCGCTGGCGGCAGATCGTTTCTTGCGCGAAGGCCGGGCGGCAGCGGGTCTCAAAAGCGATCACATCATTACGATCTATCAGGTTGGCCAAGCGAACGGTGCGCCGTTCATCGCGATGGAATATCTCGAAGGAATCGCGCTCGACGAATGGATGAAACAGCAGAAGAAAACGGTGCCGGTGCCGCACGTGTTGCGCGTCGTCCGCGACACACTTCGCGGGCTGGCGACGGCGCACGACAAGGGCCTCATCCACCGCGACATCAAGCCCGCGAACCTGTGGATCGAGAAGGGCACGGCGCGAATCAAAGTGCTCGATTTCGGCCTCACCCGCGGCATGGATGGCAACGACCAGATGACCGCCGATGGAGCAGTCGTCGGCACCCCCGCGTACATGGCCCCCGAACAGGCGGCGGGCAAGCCGGTCGATCCGCGTGCGGACCTTTTCAGCGTCGGCACGGTGATGTACCAGTTGTTTTTGGGGATCAATCCGTTCGTCCGCAACAACATGATGGCGACGATGGGCGCGGTGTCGTTCGACGTGCAGCCGCCGGTCATCGCGCTTCGCCCCGAGGTGCCGCAGGCGTATTCGGACTACCTCGACCGCCTGCTCGCGAAAGACCCCGCCGGTCGCCCCGCGAACGCGAAGGCGGCACTCGCCGAACTGGCCGCGATCGAGAAATCGCTTCAGGATATGGCCAAAACGCTCGCCTCGTCGTCGAACCTCCCCGTCGTCTCGATGCTGGCCCCCGCCGCCGCGCCGGCGGCCGCGCACGTCTGGGGGAGTATTACCGATTCCGAAGACACGGTCGTTCGCACGAAAACCTCCGACCCGGAAACGCCGCGAAAACCGCCCTCGAAGAAGTTACTGATCGGCAGCGGGCTGTTCGCATTCTTCGCGCTGGTTCTCGGCGGCATCGTCATCATTATCACGAACAAGGACGGCACGAAAACCAAAGTCGAACTCCCCGATGGCGCGACGGTGGACGTGCAGAAGGACGGCAAGAGCGTCGCGAACTTCGGCGGCAAGAAAGCCGATGCGGCGAAGGCGAACGTCGTGATGGACGCCGACCGCAAGGCGGCGGAGTTCGTCATCGGCCGCAGCGGATTAGTGGGAATTGTGGGGAGGAATGATGCGATCACGGATGCAAAAGACCTGCCGAAGGAACCGTTCAAAATCTTGGGGATTGACTACATTCACGGCAACGACCCAAAGATTTCCGATGCCGACCTCGACCTGTTTCGCTCCCTCGATTCCGTGACCACTTTCAATACCAAGGGTACGATTACGGACGCCGGTTTCGCGAAACTGGCAACCTTCCCTTGGGTCAACAGGCTTACAACTCTCGGACTCAGTTCCGAAGAATTGACCGATGCAGCCTTCCCATCCGCGGCAAAATTCACCTCGTTGCACAGCCTCGCACTGCAATCGAAACGTATCACAGGGAGTGGCATCGTACACCTGAAGGCGTCCTCGATTGCTTGGCTCGGGATTGATAAATGCGGATTGGTCGATGCCGAGATGGTCCACCTCAAGGCCATGCCAAAGTTGTGTGCGCTGACCATCATCAGCACGACGATCGGCGACGCGGGACTGAAGCACATCAGCGAAGTGAAACAGTTGGGCACATTGCAAATGCAGAATTGCGGCAACCTCACCGACGAGGGGATGAAGCACCTGGAGAAATGCCTGACG
>JANXNT010000824.1 GCA_025353985.1 Limnoglobus sp. | reverse complement strand
CGCTAATCCCAAGCGGGGCGTGAACGGTTACGTTCGTTTTTGGCAATCGTCAGTAAATTCGGACAGGATTAACACGATGGAACAGGATTCAGAATTAGAGCGGAATAAAATTCATTTCATTTTTCTCATCGTGTAAATCCTGCAAATCCTGTCCGTTCGTTTTGGCAATCGTCAGTAAATTCGGACAGGATTAACACGATGGAACAGGATTCAGAAATAGAGCGGAATAAAATTCTTTTCATTTTTCTCATCGTGTAAATCCTGTCCGTTCGTTTTTGGCAATCGTCGATTCACCCGTGTAATCTTTCGCCGGGAATCGTGTTGATGCTACTGTAACGAAACCGTTACCACCACGAGAACCGTGTCATGCGACTGCTTGCGATTGTCGGTTTATTGTCTCTCGCCACGGGTGCGAACGCAGAGGGCGTGAAGGAATCCCCGAAGGTGTTGCGGCCCAACGATGGCGCGATTGGCCGGTATATCCCGGATCGGGAGTTCACCGATAGCAGCGGCAATGCCGGCACGCTTTCGGACTACCGCAACAGTCGTTATCTCGTCGTGGCGATGCACGACCCATCGTGCCCGCTTTGCAAAAAATTCACTTCTACACTCGCCAAAATCGAAGCCGACTACGCGCCCAAGGGCGTCGCATTCCTGTTCGTAAACCCGACGGCCACGGGAACGGTGGCGACCTTCAAAGGCCGCTTCGCCAGCGATGCGAAGGGCACACTCGCGGCCACACTCGGTGCGAGTACGACCACCGAAGTCATCGTGCTCAATGCCGCACGCACCGTCGTCTATCGCGGCGCGATCGACGATCAGTACGGCCTCGGCTATTCGCTCGACACCCCGAAACAGACATACTTGAAGAACGCACTCGACCACTTGTTGATTGGCAAAGATCCCGAAGTGAAGGCAACGACCGCACCCGGTTGCGCGCTCGATTTGCCGAAGCCGGACGTGGTGGCGGTGACGTACCACAACCGTATTTCTCGCATCGTGCAACAGAACTGCCAGGAGTGCCACCGTGCGGGCGGCGTTGGGCCGTTCGTGCTGATGACTCACGACGATGTGCTGGCCCACAAGGGTATGATTCGCAAAGTCGTCGAAAGCGGGACGATGCCACCATGGTTCGCGGCAACACCAAAAGACGGCACGCACTCGCCGTTCCGCAACGACAAATCGCTGTCCGCGGCCGACAAATCGGACTTGCTTTCGTGGCTGAAATCGGGCACCACAATCGGCGACATCGCCGATGCGCCACTTGCGAAAGCGTGGCCGAAGGACTGGCAGATCGGCGTACCCGATGCCGTGTTCCAACTGCCGAAGCCGGTCGAGATTAAAGCGACGGGCATCATGCCGTACCAGAACATCATCATCGAAACGCACCTCGATGAAGACAAATGGGTGCAGTCGATCGAAGTGCAACCAGGTTCGCGAACGACCGTCCATCACGTGCTCGTTCATGTGCTATCGCCGGGCGGCGGGATCTTAAAGGCATTCCCTGGTGGGCGGCCGACGATCAGCGATACGGCGGGCGACGACCGCCAAGGTTTCTTCGCGGCGTACGTTCCTGGCAACGGCGCGATTGTGCTTCCCGATGGTTACGCGAAAAAGCTACCCAAAGGCGCGATCCTGAAACTCCAGTTGCACTACACCCCCGATGGCACGGCCACTACCGACCGCACGCGCATCGGCGTGATTTACGCGAAGAGTGCACCGCGATTCGAAGCCAAGGTCGGTGCGGTGGCGAACCCGCGTATCAGCATCCCGCCGGGTGCCGACAACCATAAGGAAACGGGCAAACTGGCGCTTCCTTCGGAGGTGACGATTACCTCTTTGATGCCGCACATGCACGTACGCGGGAAGGCGTGCCGCTACGAACTGACGACCGCCGACGGCAAGACGACGACACTGCTGGACGTGCCGCATTACGACTTCAACTGGCAGTTGCCGTACACCTTCACGCAGCCCGTGGTCGTGCCCGAAAAGAGCACGCTGACTTTCACCGTCTGGTACGACAACAGCACCAACAACCCCGCAAACCCCGACGCCACGAAGACCGTGAAATGGGGGCCGCAAACCTTCGACGAAATGCACCTCGGCTACGTCGAGTACATCGTCGACCGCGAGAAACCTCGCCCCGCGAAGCCCGAAGCCGCCGCCGTCGCGATCCCCAAAGGCGGCGTCGAAATCCCCGAAGCGTTCAAAGATAACTTCAAGAAGTACGACAAAAACAGCGATGGCAAATTCGACGAATCCGAGATCGAAGCACTCCCACCGAGAGTGAAGACCATCGTAATGGAGTACATCCGCAAACAGAAGTGATCGAGCGTCGCTGACCGCGAATTCCGATTTTCTTCTTGCACTTCATTTGTCGTCTGATTTATACTGCGTACGACTCAATCTTCTCCTTCACAATCTTGAGGGTTTATTATGTCTCGCCTACGTCGGGGTTTTACGCTCATTGAGCTTCTGGTGGTGATTGCGATTATCGCGATCCTCATCGGCCTACTTTTGCCTGCGGTGCAAAAGGTTCGCGAGGCGGCTGCGCGTGCCAAGTGCTCTAACAACTTGAAGCAACTCGGCCTCGGCCTACACGGCTACCACGATGTCAACGATGGCCTGCCGCCGATTCAAGGTTTCACGTTCGGATGGGGCTTGTGGCCTCGTGTTCTGCCGTACATCGAGCAAGATAACCTCTTCCGCCAGATTCGTTTCGATGTGAACGTCACCTGCCACGCGATGGCCGCCGTCCGACAAGCCCGCATTCCCGCATTGCAATGTCCGAGCGACCCGAACACCTCGGCCATGAGCACGAACCGCACGATGCCCGTGGCCGGTTGCCCGCAAATCTCCGGCGATACTGGCGCGGGCGATGGCAACACCGCCACGCAATATCAGGCGTTTCACCCGAGTTACGTCGGCAGCTACGGCGACGGGTTCAACAATATCGCATCGTCTGCGACCGACCCATTCGGCGGCGATGGCGCGAAAGCGCAATACGGTTGCGGCGGCTGCGCGAGCAACAACACCGTCACGGCGACCACGCCATGCCCCGAACCCGGCCAAGGTTACGGAGGTGGCCGCAACCATCGCGGCGTGTTCGACTATACGGGTGTTGCCGCCCCCGTGCGCTTCGCGTCGATCACCGATGGCCTCAGCAACACGATCGTACTCGGGCATTCCGAATGGACCGTTGCATCGAATAGTTCCGCATGGATGTCTAGCACCGGATCGGTTCACGGCACGAGCTTGCCACCGAACTGGAAGTTAAACATTTGCAGCAAAACGGCCGGAATGTCGGTCGATGCGTGCGCCGGGCAGACGTCGAGTTGGATGGGCCGCGCCTTCAACAGCCGTCACACGGGTGGTGTCTTAGTCTGTATGGGCGATGGCTCCGTGCGCCAGATTCAAAACAGCATTAACTCGTTCACCTACAACGCGCTCGGCAGCCGCGCCGGTGGCGAAGTCAACGTCGAGAACTAGAAATACCACATAGGAAATATCATGTACAGATTTCTCACGCTCATCGTGTTGTTGGTGCCGCTCGGGTGTGGTTCTTCGGGCGTGCCGGTTGCGAGGGTAACGGGCAAGATCACGTACTTGGGGTTGCCGGTCGCGAATGCATCGGTTTCGTTCGTGCCCGATAAACCCGGTACGATTCCCGCGTTGGGCAAGACGGACAAAGACGGCATTTACACGCTAAATACCTATGGGGCAAGCGATGGCGCGCCGGTCGGGTCGTGCCGCGTCGCGATCTCTCTCACCGGCCCGCCACCACCGTTGCCCGAACATTTAGCGAAAGCCGAAGCCGCCGCCGAGACGATGCAGATGCCTGGCAAGCCACTGATTCCCAAGAAGTATTTCTCGGCAGACACATCGAAATTGAAGGTCGAAGTGAAACCCGGCAGCAACGAATTCGACTTCGCATTAGAAGGCGACTTGAAGCCGTAAAACGACAATTATTCTCAAGTCACAGGAATTATGCCTTAAACATTCTCGAAGAAGTGCCGAACGAGTTCGGGGTCCAGCCCGCCTCGTTCGGAATCTTTCTTCATGACTTCCTGGCACTGTTCGTGAGACATGGCCGGTCGATACGGCCGGTCGCTGGCCAACGCGTCGTACACATCTGCCACGGACAGGATTCGCACGAGTTGCGATATCGCGTCGCCTGCCAAACCGTCCGGATACCCAGTGCCGTTGATTCTTTCGTGATGCCATCGGATGAGCGGCAGGATATCGCGCGCCGAGCGAAGCGGTTCGACGATTCGCGCGCCATCGGCCGGATGCCGCTTGATTACGTCGAATTCCTCGGGTGTCAGCGAACCCGGTTTGTCGAGGATCGCGTCCGGCGTGCTGATTTTCCCGATGTCGTGGAGTGCCGCACCGCGACGCAAAATATCGAGGTCAGCCTCGCTGATGCCGATCTGTTTCGCCAGTGTGATGGCGTACTGCGTCACGCGATCCGAGTGACCGTGCGTGAACGACGACTTCGCCTCGATAGCACGGGCCAATGTGAATACGACCGACTCGGCGGAATCGAGGCCATCGACGAGTTCCTTTTGCCGCAACAGCGAACGGCAGCGGGCGGCGACTTCGAGCGTCTGGAACGGCTTGGTCAGAAACTCGTCGGCCCCGAGTTCCCACGCCCGTAGTCGCGCATTGGCGGCTCCGGTACCGGTCAAAATGAGAATCGGCAACAGCCGTGTCTCCGGCGCGAGTTTGAGGCGACGACACACTTCAAAACCGCCGACTTGCGGCATATCGACATCGAGAATAATTAGGTCGGGATGTCGCGCGGCCACACGCTCCATCGCCTGCTGGCCATCGGCCGCCACGACGATTTGATGGCCTTCGGCTTCCAGCACAATCCGCAACAGTTTGGTGATCGCAGGTTCGTCATCCACAATCAGGATGGTTCGGCGAAGCGGGTCTTGTGCGGACATGCGTTGGCTCCAGTATGGCCGTGAAAATACGCCGGCTTTAATTTAGCACACAGATTTGACTGTTGCGAGCAAGGCAGAGTTCATTTTCCTGTCATTCCTAACCCGGCGACCCGTTCGGAATCAAGATCGCATCGAGTACATCGCGTACCTTGATTGCAAGAGTGACGGGGGAGAATGGTTTTTGAAGAAAGTGGACTCCTTCGCGGATAACGCCATGCCGAATGATGGCGTCGTCCATGTGGCCCGACACGAACAGCACCCGCATCATCGGGTCGCTCGCGGTCATTTGTTCGGCCACGATGCGCCCTCCTGCGCCAGGCATGACGACATCGGTAATCAGTAGATGAATCGGCCCGTCGTGTCGCGCGGCCAGCCTTACGGCTTCCTCACCGTTAGCGGCCTCGTGAACGGTGTATCCACATTCCACGAGTACGTGCCGGGTGAGCGCTCGCACTCCGTCTTCGTCTTCGACTAAAAGGACCGTTTCCGTGCCCTTCGGCGGAAGTTGGAATCCGGAAAGCAACTTCGATCCGCCGCCGACCTTGTCGACTCGAGGCAGATAAATTCGGAACGTCGTACCGACCCCGACCTGGCTGATGATTGCAATGTGGCCGCCACTCTGTTTGACGATGCCGTAGACGGTAGCCAAGCCAAGGCCTGTCCCTTTCCCTGGTCCTTTCGTTGTGAAAAACGGCTCGAAAATCTTGGCTCGCACGTCGGATAACATTCCGCTTCCCGTGTCCGTCACGGTCAGGAGCGCGTGCGGACCGATGTGGGCGTCCGGGTGATCGCGAACGTACGCAGCGTCGATTTCGACGTTCTGCGTCTCGATTGTCAATCGACCGCCGAGCGGCATGGCGTCGCGGGCGTTCACGGCGAGGTTCAACAGGACTTGTTCGATCTGCCCAGGATCGGCCCGGACAGCCCACGTATTGGCGGCCAGCGTCGTTGTCAGACAGATATCTTCGCCGATCAGACGGCGGAGCATTTTATCGGTGCTGGCAAGTATTTCGTTGAGATCGAGCACCCGCGTCACCATCAGTTGTTGGCGGCTGAACGCCAGCAGTTGACGCGTCAGACCGGCGGATCGTTCGCCGGCCTTGTGGATCTCATCGATCATTTCCCGCTTCGGGTCGGTTGCGGGTAATGTCTGCAGAAGTAGTTCGCTGTAGCCGTTGATGATGGTGAGGAGGTTGTTGAAGTCGTGCGCGACTCCCCCTGCCAGTTGCCCGATCGCTTCCATTTTTTGCGCCTGCCGAAACTGCTCTTCGAGAGTGCGGCGTGCGGTCACATCGGCTTGCACGCCGACGAAATGCGTCAATCGCCTGGCTTCGTCCCGCACCGGCGACAGCGACAGTTCATTCCAGAACGGCGTGCCGTCCTTCTTGTAATTCAGCAACTCGACTGTGCATGTCGCGCCGACCCGAATCGCGTCGCGCACACGATGAATCGCAACCGGATCGGTGTCCTTTCCTTGCAGGAAACGACAATTGCGGCCGATGACTTCTTCCGGGCAATATCCGGTGATCCGTTCGAAGCCAGGACTCACATAGATAATCGGGTTGTCCGTCTGATTGGGGTCGGTGATGACAAGCCCCTGTGTGGCCGCCCCGATGGCGCGGTCGCGCAGCCGCAGGGCATCCTCCGCTTGCTTCCGTTCCGTGATATCGAGGGAGATTCCTAAAACGTGAGTGGTGCCATCGGGCAATACGAGGGGAACTTTCGTGGTGTGGAACCAGTAAGACCGACCGTCGGGCCGCGTGTTCTGTTCGTCCAGCACCGCAGGTGTGCCCGTTTGCAGTACCGTCTTCTCAATGCGGAGGTATTCGGAGAACTCAGCCGGATCGGGAAATCCTTCTCCAGCATGTCGTCCCACCAACGCCTCGGGCGTCGTCCCGTAAATCTCCGCTATCGCCTTGTTAACGAGCACGAATCGACCATCGGCATCCTTCACGAAAATGAGATTGGGATCGGTGTCCAACACCAGTCGCACAAACTCGCGTTCCTGCTGCAACGCGATTTCCGCTCGTTTCCGTTCGCTGATGTCGCGCGAAATACCAATGACGCCGATGACGTTGCCATCGGCGTCCCGATACGGGGCTTTCGTGGCGAGATACGTCCGCGTCACTCCGGCGGCCGTCAGCGCTTCTTCGTAAGTCACAATCCGATTGAGTTCCATCACCTGGCGGTCGTAATCCATCACCAGTTGCGCGCCCGCCGGATCGAACAGCGAGGTGTCGTCGCGACCGATGACTTCCTCGACGGGCTTTCCGACGAAAGAGGCCGCGGCATCGTTGAAGAGCAAATAGCGGCCCGCCCGATCCTTGACGAATACGGCATCCGGCGTTCCGTCGGCGACCGCTTTGAGGAGGCTCGACGTACGCAGCATTTCGCTTTCCGCCCGCAACCGTTCGCTCACGTCTAGCACAAACACGAATTGTGCGGGGCGTCCGCAGTATTCAATGTCTTTGCTGCGAGTCTCCACGTCGATGAATGTGCCGTCTTTCTTGCGGTGCCGAGACAATTTCTTGGGCACATCTTCCGAAAGACCAATATCGCGGATCGTCATCCCGAGGAATTCATTCCGAGAATAACCGTACTGCTGAATGGCAGTATGGTTTACGTCGAGGAAACCGAGTGTCTCGCTATCGTAGACCCACATCGGGTGCGGATTGCACTCGAAAAGCAGCCGGTATTGTCCCTCCGTCGTGCGTTCCGCAGTTTCGGGAGTGACTTCGTCCAATTGTGCGCGGATGGGGCGGTTCATCGCGTGGATTCTCACTCATGAATAATCATCGCTGACTAATGCAGGCTAACATTCGCCCAAGCCTCGCATGAGATTTCCATTAAAAAAATGCGGATACGGCAAAAAGTGCCGTATCCGCGCCGTATCGGGCAATAGTTTTGAACTTTTAGTCGGTTACTTCTTGCAATAGCTTAACGCCAGCACTGCGAATGCGGTGGCGAGTTCGGGGAGGTTTTCGAGAAACGCTTTACTTTTGTCGTTGGCCCAGCTGCCATCAGGTTTTTGCTTGGCTTTCAGCACTTCGAAGAGTTCCTTGCGCCAGTCGTGCTTCGTGCCTTTTGCATCCGCGAAATCGTCCTCGCCCACCGCATCCATCGCTTTTGCGAATGTATGATAATAGTAGAAGATACCATTTTGCCCCATGCCGGGGTTTTCGTCTAATGTATAGTGGGCACGTACCCATTTCAGTGCGGCCTTCACGCGCACATCGTCTTTGCCCACGCCTGCATACAGAAAGCTCTTGAGGCCCGCGTAGGTCATGCCGCCTTCGCTCCGCAAGCCACCGGCGGCGGTCCGTTTCTCGTTCTTCTCATCGCTGGCCGCGAGCGGATTGTAGATGAAGCCACCCCTGTCATCATCGCTGGTTTTCTTTGCGTATTCTTGATCGTTGTACTCGCCCGGGAGATTTTGACTTCGGCTAATGAACGAGAGTGCCTTCTTGATGGCAGGGTCGTCGGCCTTCGCGCCGCTGGCTAAGAGTGCCTCCATGAAGAAGTGCGTGTTCGACAAGTCTGGCCCGCCCTTGCCGCCCTTCTTGTCGTAACCGGCCCCGCCGAACTTCACATCCTTGTCGTCGACATCGCCATCGCCGAACTGCAAGGTTCGCAAAAACTTCGATGCGCCACTAATGACCGCATCATACTTCTTGTTCGCGTTCGATTCCTTGAATGCCATGACCGCGAGGCAGGTCGTATAGTTTGCCAGCCCCTTGTTGTATACGCCACCGTCGCCCTTGACGGCTTTCTCCATGTACTTCAGTGCCTTTGCCACCACGTCGTCGTTGGCATCGAAACCGGCACGCACGAGCGCAGCCGCAGTCAAAGCGGTTACGCCCGGCTCCCCGGCTTGCGGTGGCGAAAAACTCCCGTCGTCCTTCTGTTTCGACTTCAAAAAGCCGTACGCTTTATCGAGGACCGCCTGAAGCGCCTTCGGGTCAGCCGCCGCGTATGTGTTCGAAATTGGCCAATAAATAGCCACGCCTGCGCTCGCAGTGGCCAGGAAGAATCGACGACGCGAAAGGCAAATCATGTTAGTACTCCAGTAAGATGAGTTGTGCTCGTCCCATTTGGGAAGCGATCGAAACCAAAACATTAACTGCGGAGGACGCAGAGTTAGCGAAGTGCAGAAATCCTGAATCTAGACTCTGCGTTCTCTGCGGTTAAAATTCCTATTGTTATGCCCAGCAATTCACGCGCCGTTACATCGTTACGATCGTGCGCTTCGCGATCGATTCTTCGGCGGCTTCGATCATTTTCTGTGCGGTGATCGCGTCGTCGAGTGTCGAGAGCGGTTGCCCGCCCATACGCAAACAATCGATGAGGAAGTGGCGGACTTCATTCATGACCGAGCCTTGGTAGGCCGTGTAGGTTTGGCTATGGACGAGGCCCGGTTTAATCTCCACATGGTCACGGTAACTGTAGCGCGTACTGCCTGCGGTGCCGATGACTTTGACCATCACCGTCCACGGGTCGGCGGCGTGATCGTCAGCGGCGAAGCTGGCGCAAAAGTGTGCAAGTGCGCCGTTCTTCATACGCATTTGCACCATGGCAATATCTTCTTCGGTATACTCCGCATAATGCAATGTCGCTTTCATCGCACACAGTTCGACCGGCGCACCGAGGAGATACACGAGTATGTACGAATGGTGTGTGAGGATTTGCCGTACTACTCCGGGGTAGCGCTTAGCGACTTCTTCGGGGTGGTGGATATTATACATGACGTACGCAGAGACGATCTTGCCGAGATCGCCGCCGTCGATCAGCTCCCGCGTCCGGTTCATGCTCGATTCGTAGATGTAATTGTGCCCCGGCAAGCAGATGAGATCTTTCGTATCGGCGGCGGTTTTCATCTCCTGAATCTCGCCGACATTCATACCGACCGGTTTTTCCACCAATACATGTTTGCCATGTTCGAGCGCGAGCTTCGTATATTCGAGGTGCGATTCGAGATTCGTCAACACGAACACCGCATCAATGTTCGGGTCGCGCACCAGCGCTTCGGGCGAAACGTAGTTCTTGCAACCGAATTGCTCCGCACGTTCCTTCGCACGATCCTGCGAACGATTCCACAAGCCGACGAGCTTCGCCCCCGGCGTTTTTTGCACCGCCTTTGCATGAAGGATCGCGATATCGCCCGCGCCGATGAAGCCGACGTTGATCGTCTCTTTGGTCATTTTTGCCATGTTCGCCGCAACTCCGGTGGGAAAGTATCTTCCTCGTTTTGTATGGTTTGTTCGAGGCGCAAGTTTTGAAGTTGCGCAATTTGTGATCCGGGTACACGCTTTGACAATGTTCATTCTCGAAAAACTGGCGAGCGGC
>JANXNT010000815.1 GCA_025353985.1 Limnoglobus sp. | reverse complement strand
CTGTTGAAGAAAGTGCAAAAATTCGTGAACCCACACGATTTCGCAAAGTCAATAAGTTATCGTTGAATTGACGTAAGTCGGAATTCGTATCGTGCACGGAGTGACATAGAAAGGACGCGCAATGACATAGAAAAGGCGCATAGTGACCCGAAAAGGACGGTATTTGCGCCGAGTGTCGCAATAAGAGCATTCGGCGTAACCCACGGCAAGAGTGCGAGATACGGCAAAAACGCCCGAAACGCATCCGCGGTTTGCGATCAAAAACGGGGCTTATTGAGACGAAAAAACACGAAAAACACGGTTTTTAAACTTTCACAATTCGGACTTACGTCGATTGTGAGAGCGAGATTTCGAGCGCAAAGCGGTAATTACGGTACCGGCACCATCTTCGTGAATGGCGGCACGAACGCTTGCAATGCCGTGAGTGCGCCAACGACGCAAGCAAGGAAGATACTGTGCCAGATCACGGCACGGAAGATGTCTGCTTCTTTGCCGATCTGATTCGTGCCTGCCGTGGCGACGCAGATGCTTTGTGCATCGATCATTTTCCCCATTACACCACCGGTGCTGTTCGCGTTGCAGATGAGCACCTCGGCTTGCGGCAACGTGAGTTCTGGCAGCACACCGGTTCTATACACTTCGCCGGCCGTGATCTTTTGCAAGCTGCCGAACAAGGCGTTACTGCCCGCATCGGTGCCCGTGAGGAAGACGCCGAGCCAGCCGAGAATCGCCGCGAAAAACGGGTACAAAACGCCCGTTTCCGCGAACGCCACACCGAGCGTGGCGTCGATGCCCGCGTACTTCGTCACGTAGCTCAGGCCGAGCATACACGCGATTGTCGGGATCGGGATTTTCATCTGCACGATCGTTTTGCGGAAGACGCGCTTCATCATCGGCAGGCTCGCGCCGAGCAACACCGCCGAGAACATCGTGGCAATGAATACGGGGGTGCCGGGGGCAGTTACCCACGGGAATTTGAAGATCGCGTCTTCGCGTTTCTCGTCGTCGGTCGCATTCGGTTTTTGCAGGCGTTTCGCCCGTTCGACCTCTTTGTGCAACGTCGGCACGCTTTCCGTGTAGGTCGTTTTCACACCGGCGAATGCAAGCGGCCCCTTGCTGCCGTCCGCCTTGGGCCACGTTTCCATCGTGCGGATCGTCCCGGCAATCGCGAGGCAAAGCGACATCAGCAAGAACGGCGACCATGCCTTCGCCACGATCCACGCGGTGAGTGGCTTCTCGGTGCCGTGCGCTTTCATGTCTTCGGAGAAGTCGATTCCAGCATGTTCGCAGACAATCGGAGCTTCCACGGAAGGCTTGGCCACCTCGGCGGGGAACTTCCATTCGTCCTTCGGCTTCCAGACGAAGCGTAAGAACAGTGCGAGCGTAATTAGCGAGAACAGCCCACCGCCGATGTCCGTGAGTGGCCAAACGACGAAGCCGGGAATCCAGACGTGCATCGTCGCGAAGAAATACTGGAAGATCGCGAAAGAGCCACCGCCGACGGCAAGCGCGGGCCAGACTTCGCGCGTCTGCCTCCAGGTACACATGCACTTCACCATGTAGAGCGGGATGATGCACGACAGGATCGGCAGTTGGTGCCCCGCCATCACGCTGAGCGTATCGGGGTTAATGCCCGTCACTTGCCCGAGCGTCAGCGTCGGTACGCCGAGGCCACCGTAACAGACTGGCGAGGTGTTCGCGATCAGGCAAATGACCGCCGCGCGCAACGGCGGAATGCCGAGGCCAACGAGCATCGCGCCGCAGATCGCCACCGGCGAACCGGCCCCGGCTGCGCCTTCCATGAACGCGCCGAAGCAGAAGCCGATCAGGATCGACTGCACGCGGGCATCGCCGCTCAGCCCCGCAATCGAACGGCGAATGATGTCGAATTGCCCTGTTTCCACAGTCAGATTGTAAAGCAGCATCGCGGCAAACACCGTCCAGCCGATCGGCAGCAGCCCGAAGATTGCGCCGTGAACGAACGACCACGACGCCATTTGAACGGGCATGCCGTACACGAGCCACGCGATTAGCACGGCCACGATCGCACCCACCGCACCGGCCCCGCTCGCGATCCAGCGTCGCCCCACGAGCAGGTAAAACAGCACGAGCACCGGCAACGCCGCCACAACCGTGGATGCCAAGCGATGGCCGAGCGGGTCGAGATCTTGCGTATACGTGGCAGCGAAAAGCATGATGGGGAGAACCTGCAACCGGGGAGGGAGGAAATGAGATGCTACCAACCCCCACCTCAGACGCAAGCAGATAGTGCCAGAACCGCGGAATCTCGCTCTCACAATCGACGTAAGTCCGAATTGCGGAGGCGAAAAAACCGTGTTTTCGGGTGTTTTTTCGTCTGAAAATGCCCTTTTTTGATCGGGAATCGCGGATGCGTTTCGCTCATTTTTGCCGTATCCTGCATTCCTGTCGGGGTTTACGTCGACGTCCCCGCGATAGTCACTCGCCGGAACTACCGTCCTTTTCGGGTCACTATGCGCCTTTTCTGTGTCATTGCGCGTCCTTTCTATGTCACGGCGCGTCCTTTCTGTGTCATTTCGGCGCACTTCTGAGTACGTCCGTGCACACCGCACAATTCCGACTTACGTCATTTCCACGAATACTTTTTGACTCCGCGAAATCGTGTGGGTGATGCCATTCCATGCTCTTCGCAGGTGCCGAAAATGTTTGCTTTAGTTCATCACTCGGGGACGATCGCTTCGGCTTCGATTTCGACGAGCATATCGGGGTCGATGAGCTTGCTGACTTCGACCATGGTTGTGGCGGGGCGTGCGGTGCCGAAGACTTCGCCGTGGGCTTTGCCGACTTTTTCCCAGTCGGCGATGTTCGTCAGATAGATGCGGGTGCGGACGACGTGTTCGGGTTTCGCACCGGCTTTCTCGAGTGCCGAAACAATCGTTTTCAATGCTTGCACGGTCTGTGCGTAAGGGTCGCCTTTACCGACGAGGCCTTCCGGCGTCGATGCGGTGCTGCCCGATACGTGGACGAACGGCCCGACGCGAACGGCCCGCGAATAGCCGATGATCGGCTCCCACTTGCCACCGGTGCTGATGTTCTCGCGCTTCATGATTGCTCCTGGTTGATTTCTTACGGATTTTGTTTCAATTAGCCGCGACGCGCAGGCTTTGCGTAGCGGAGTGCGTAGACTTCACCCATAGCCACACACTCCCGCCGAGTCGGGGTGAGGCGCACGCGCTCCGCTACGAAGACTCCGCGTCGCGGCTAATTCGGTCGCATCGGGCTGGCACCCAAGTTAGAATATCGGCGAACGCTTTCAACGTGCGATCTGGCCCGGCGACGGTTGGCGATTCTTGGCCGGTTGCACCTCCGGGTACCAGCCAGACGCGCATTCCGGCGGCCTTCGCCGTGTGGACATCGACCGCCATATCGCCGATGTAAACCGACTCCGCCACGGTCGTGCCGAGCCGCTTCACGCCTTCGAATAACATCGCGGGATCGGGCTTTGCTTTGCCGACATCTTCCGGCCCGAGCACGACCGGAAAATACTCGTTCAACCCGAGATCCTTCACCAATTGTTTCGTGAAACAGACTGCCTTGTTACTGCAAACCGCAAGCAAGTAGCCGCGATTGTGAAGTTCGATCACCGTCTCGCGGACGCCCGGAAATAGTTTCGTGCCCGCGGCCATCACCGAAGGATGGTGCGCGTGATACGCAGCCACGGCATCGACGGTATTCGCCTGCGGGGCCAGCGTTTGCATGAGATTCGCGAGGCCGAGGCCGACGTGTTCTCGCACGGTGCTTTCTGGGATTGCGGGCAAACCGTAGATTCCGCGAACGTGATTCGTACTGGCGGTGATAGCGGCGAAACTGTCCGCGAGCGTGCCATCGAAATCGAAGAGAACCGCGCGAATCGTCATGTCCCATCTCCGGCGTATCGTGCTGGAGTTATCGTATGAATTCCGCTTCAGTTCCAAGTTGTACCAGGCACATTCCATGTGCCGTTGGCCAAGGCGTCTGGAGTGCAACCTATAGATGAGTCGGCATATCGAAACGAAGAGTTGCCGAAATTCAATTCGGTTGAGCGAGTATCAGAACGGCACATGGAATGTGCCTACCACATAGACATGCTAATCGTGGCGGAGCGCGTCGATTGGGTCGAGCTTTGCGGCGCGGCGTGCGGGGTACCAGCCGAAGAGGATGCCGACGCCCACGGAGACGCCGAGCGCGAGGAAGATCGATTTCACGTGGATGATTGCAGGGATGTACAGCGTGCGAATCCAGGTGGCGGTTTCGGGGGCGGAGAGTCGTTCTGCGATGCTGCCTAGTAACCGCGGCGCGGCGGGGACGATGAACACGAACGCCAGCCCGAAGATGACGCCGAGCATTCCACCGACGGCGGTTTGTACCGTCGCTTCGACGAGAAACTGCATCGTAATGTCCCGCTGTTTGCCACCGAGCGCGCGACGGATACCGATCTCGCGGGTCCGTTCCGTCACGGTCGCCAACATGATGTTCATGATGCCGATGCCACCGACCAATAGCGAAATCGACGCGATCAAAACGAGCAACGACGTGAAGCGTTCCTGCGAACGCTCAGCTTCCTTCAGGCGATCCAGCGGCACCGTGATCGCAAAGTCTTTCTTCGGGTGATCGCCTTCGAGCATCCGCTGAATCTCATTCCCGAATGCCTCGACCTTTTTGCGTCCATCGTCGGTATCGATATCTGCATCGACGACGAGCGTGATCTGATTCACTTCGACCGACTCGCCGCTACGCGAACCGGAGGCGCGTACGAACACCGTGCTACCGATGCGACCGCGACACGTGCTGAACGGAATGTAAATGTCGTTGTTGTATTCTTCCGCGGCTTGGCTGCCGCCGCTGCCGCCCGTTGGCATCCGGTCGGCGGCGATGCCGACGATCAGAAAGCGGTGGCCACGGCACTGGATCGTGTGGCCCATCGGGTCTTCGAACGGGAAGAGTTTGTCTGCGGTGCCGGAGCCGAGCACGCAGACGTTCATCGTCTTCGCTTCGTCTTCGTCGGTCAGGAATCGCCCCCGCGCAATCGCGATCTTGTTCACATCCGCGTATTCCGGCGTCGTGGCCACGAGGCGGCTATTGTGATTGCGCTCGAGGTAACGCAACTCGGACGGGAACACCCGCATCGGTACCATCCGCACGATGATGTTGCCGTACGTGGTGAAGCGGTCGTAGTCGCGGAATTTCAACCCGTAGCTGGCCACGAACGAACGCGAACTCGTAGCCGAATCGTCGGGCGGCTTAACGCTGCGCACGATGATGTTCGTCGCGCCCTGGCGTTTAATGTCGTCGAGCGCATCTTGCATCGAGCCTTTGCCGAAAGCCATCAGCGCGATCACAGATGCCGTGCCGATGACGATGCCGAGTACAGAAAGCAGCGCGCGGAGTTTGTGCAACCACAGGCTACGGACGGCAAGCACCGCAGCGCGAACTAGTTTCGTTATCGAGAAGCCGCCGCCACCGCGAACGGGCGTCGGGGCCGGGGGCACATCGAAAATGTTCATGCGGTCATCTCCACCATTGCATCGTTGCGGACGTCGGTTTCGACGCGGCCATCGCGTAGCCGAACCACGCGCCGTGCCCATGCCGCAATGTCGTTCTCGTGCGTCACCATGATGATCGTCTTGCCCGCTTTGTTCAGCATCGTCAGCATCTGCATGATCTCGATGCTCGTCTTGCTGTCGAGGTTCCCCGTCGGTTCGTCGGCAAGGATTACGTGCGGATCGTTTACCAAACTCCGCGCAATCGCGACGCGCTGTTGCTGGCCGCCGGAGAGTTGCAGCGGGCGGTGATCGAGGCGATCCCCGA
>JANXNT010000515.1 GCA_025353985.1 Limnoglobus sp. | reverse complement strand
GCGCCTTCACTCGTGCAAGACGATGCAGACCGGTGCAAAACAGCGCCGGTCTGCTTCATTTCCAGGCTTTCTGTCGCATTACCACTAGTTCCGTCGAAGATGCCCAAAGTGTACTTCAGTGCAGTTCGATGCAACCCGATGCCCCCTGTCACTGCGCCCGTCACTGCGCCCGAACCCGTATCGGTACCGGTCATGCGAAGGGGGATTTCCGATGCGTTCGATGCCACTGGCGAGATCGTACAACCGGCGGTGAGAATAACGGGCGGTGAGAAGCGGCGTCGAATGCCCTGCCGAAAAATCGCGGATACCTGAGTGAGAACGATTCGCTAAACCGTTGCCACGCTTTGCGAAATTCCCGTTGGACAGTACGCTATCACATTCCGCTCAGGACGCGGCTGTTTCAGGGTAGAGGCCGCAACAATGTCGTCGGAACAGCAACTCGAAGAACGGTTCATTCAAAAGCTTCTCAGCTTGAAGTACGAATACCGCCCCGACATCCGCAATCGCGCTGCGCTCGAGGACAATTTCCGCGAGAAGTTCCAGGAACTGAACCGCGTTAAGCTGACCGACGACGAGTTCCAGCGCCTGCTCGACGAGGTCGTCACGCCGGACGTGTTCGCATCGGCTCGCACGCTTCGCACCATCAACAGCTTCACCCGGGACGACGGCACCCCGCTGAACTTCACGCTCGTCAACATCAAGGATTGGTGCAAAAACACGTTCGAGATCGTCAACCAACTCCGCATCAACACCGACAACAGCCATCACCGCTACGATGTCATCCTGCTCATGAACGGCGTGCCGGTCGTCCAGATCGAACTCAAGACGCTGGGCCTCAGCCCACGGCGGGCGATGGAACAGATCGTCGATTACAAGAACGATCCCGGCAATGGTTACACCCGCACGCTCCTGAGTTTCGTGCAACTCTTCATCGTTAGCAACTACAACGACACACTGTACTTCGCCAACAACAACGCCCGGCACTTCAGTTTTAACGCCGACGAGCGCTTCCTACCCATTTACCAGTTCGCGGCCGAGGACAACAGCAAGATCGTTCACCTCGATAGCTTCTCCGAGAAGTTCCTCGCGAAGTGTACTCTCAGCGAGATGATTAGCCGCTACATGGTGCTCGTCGCCAGTGAGCAGAAGTTGCTGATGATGCGGCCGTACCAGATCTACGCGGTCAAGGCGATTGTCGAATGCATCCGCCAAAAGAGCGGCAACGGCTACATCTGGCACACCACCGGCAGCGGCAAGACGCTCACCTCCTTCAAGGCGTCCACGCTTCTGAAGGACAATCCCGACATCGAGAAATGCCTGTTCGTCGTGGACCGTAAAGATCTCGACCGGCAGACTCGCGAGGAGTTCAACCGCTTCCAGGAAGGTTGCGTCGAGGAGAACACGAACACCGGCACGCTCGTCCGGCGTCTGCTCTCGGACGACTACGCTGATAAGGTCATCGTCACCACGATCCAGAAACTCGGCCTCGCCCTGGATGGCACCAACAAGCGCAACTACAAGGAGCAACTCGAATCGCTTCGGGACAAGCGGATGGTCTTCATCTTCGATGAATGCCATCGCTCGCAGTTCGGCGACAACCACGAAGCAATCAAGAATTTCTTCCCCAAGGCCCAGCTTTTTGGCTTCACCGGCACGCCGATCTTCGAGCAAAACGCCTCGATCCAGAAGATCGAAGGGGTACAGGCCTCCTACAGGACCACGCAAGACCTCTTCCAGAAGGAACTGCACGCCTACACCATCACGCACGCCATCGAAGACCAGAACGTTCTGCGGTTCCACGTCGATTACTACAAGGGCGACGGGAAGGCGATCAAGCCCGGCGAGACGCTGGCCAAGAAGGCCGTCGTCGAAGCCATTCTCGCCAAGCACGATACCGCCACCGGTGGCCGGCGCTTCAACGCCATCCTCGCTACGGCGTCGATCAACGACGCCATCGAGTACTTCGCCATGTTCGACGGCGTGCAGAATGGCCGCAAGCTCGCCAATCCGGACTACGCTCCGCTGAACATCGCCTGCGTCTTCTCTCCGCCGGCTGACGGGAACAAGGACGTGCAGCAGATTCAGGAAGACCTGCCGCAGGAAAAGGCCGACAACGAGCAAGACCCCGAGGGGAAGAAGAAGGCGCTCATCGCTATCATCGCCGATTACAACGCCCGCTTCGGCACCAATCACAGCGTCAACGAGTTCGACTTCTACTACCAGGACGTGCAAAAGCGGATCAAGGACCAGCAGTACCCGAATGCCGACTTGCCGAAGAAGGGCCGCGAGAAGATCGATATCACCATCGTGGTCGATATGCTCCTGACCGGTTTCGACTCGAAGTTCCTCAACACGCTCTACGTCGATAAGAACCTCAAGTATCACGGCCTGATCCAGGCGTTCTCTCGCACCAACCGCGTGCTCAACGGAGCGAAGCCGTACGGCAACGTCCTCGACTTCCGCGGCCAGCAGGACGCCGTCGATGTCGCCATCGCACTCTTTTCTGGCGCGAAGGCGGACAAGGCCCGCGAAATCTGGCTCGTGGAAAAGGCCCCGCAGGTGATCGAGAAGCTCAAGACGGCCGTCTGCGAATTGAACAACTTCATGACCTCGCAGAAGCTCGAGCCCAAGCCCGAGGCCGTCCCCAACCTGAAAGGGGACGATGCCCGTGCGGCCTTCATCAACAAGTTCAAGGAAGTGCAGCGGCTCCAAGTCCAACTCGACCAGTACACCGATCTCACGCCGGAGAACGAGACGGCTATCGAGAGTATTCTCCCCAAGGAGAAACTCAAGGGGTTCCGCGGCGCGTACATCGAAACCGCGCAGCGGCTGAGGCAGCAGCAGGGCAAGACCGGTGGTGAGCACACGCCGTCGGTCGATCAACTCGATTTCGAGTTCGTTCTCTTCGCCTCGGCGGTGATCGATTACGACTACATCATGTGCCTGATCGCCAAGTATTCGCAGCAGGCCCCCGGCAAGGCGAAGATGAGCCGCGAGCAACTGATCGGCCTGATCGCTTCCGACGCCAAGTTCATGGACGAACGGGAGTTGATCACCGACTACGTCAAGTCGCTCGAAGCCGGCAAGAAGCTGGATGAAAAGGCGGTCCGCGAGGGTTACCAACGGTTCAAGGCCGAGCGGAACGCGAAGGAACTGGCCGGCGTCGCCGGCAAGCACGGCCTGGCGACCGACACGCTGCAAGGCTTCGTCGATACCATCCTCGTCCGGATGGTCTTCGACGGCGAACTACTCACCGACCTGCTCGCCCCGCTGGATCTCAGTTGGCGCGAACGGAAAGATCATGAAGAGAGGCTCATGGAAGACCTGCTCCCCCTCCTGAAGAAGTCCGCCAACGGCCGCGAGATTTCGGGCCTCAACGCCTACGAGCAGTAAGGAGACTGGCATG
>JANXNT010000793.1 GCA_025353985.1 Limnoglobus sp. | reverse complement strand
GTCGGCATCGTCGAACCGGTGTGGCTCATAGCTGATCTTCCGTGCGAAGGCGTAGGCGGCTCGTTCTTTTGGTGTCGATTTGGACCAATCGCCATCGAGTGCTGCGACTTCGTCTTCCGTCATGCCCGCGACCGCGAGCTTCGTTTCCTGGTGACCGAGTCAGTACAGGCAGTTGTTCGTGCGGCTGACGACCCAGAAGAGTTGCGTTTTGAATGCGTACGTCAACGTCATATTCGGCTCGTTATCGCGACCGAACCCGGTCGCGCCGCGTGTGCCGCGCGCTTCGCCGGTGTTGATGTACAGCGAACGCAAGCGACCTTCGTAGCTGATGCCGCGCTCGCCCGCACTCGCGATCTCTTCCTCCGTCGGCGCGGGCAGATCGAAGCGCGGCTTGCGCGCTTTCAGGTTTTCGAGCGCTTGTTTCATTTCGGGTCGCGTCAGCGGCACCGGCAGCTGCGCAAACCCATGCTCGGCCACCAACGCACCGAGTATCACCGCAACGTATCGCTTCACCGGGAAATCTCCTGAGATCAGAACATGTTGTGCCGCGACGCGCAGGCTTTGCGTAGCGGAGCGCGGGAGCGTTGACGAGTCTCATGCACCCGACCCCAGCCCTCCCCGCAACCGGGGAGGGAGTCGGATTTCGTCCTCCCCCCGTTTGCGGGGGGATTGAGGGGGGTTCGGCCGGAGCCAGATTTTCTCGCTATTCCATCGCGCGGAACACCGTCAGCTTGATGTCCGTGCCGACGAGGTAACTCACGCTTTTGAGGCCTTTGTCTTTCAACTTCAAGCGCACGGGTACGCGGAGGTTCGCATCTTGCGGTACACCGTCGTTCACGAATTCGTAGCTCTCGAGTTTGGCACCGGCCATCCAGTCGAAGTCTTGCGCGACGATCGATGGCGATTGGCTAACGAGGGTGCCAATCGCGCGGCCTTCCTTCCACGCATCAAGCGTCGTTCGCAACGTTTCGCGGGCCAAGTCGGCATTCACAGGGCTTGCAACTGGGCCACCACCGCAACCGGCACACGCGAGGCCAACGACCCAAAACCAGTGTCTAATAGTCACCGACCACCTCCCCACCGGCGCGCGTTCCGATGGCTCGCCACGTGTTGGCATCGATCGTGTCGCGGACGAACCGCACGCTACCATCGCCGAGGCCGGTGTTCACGCCGCCAGTGTGGCGACTGCTTGCGGGCATGGTCGATTTACCAACCAGGAAGAAGCCGCACGACCGGCTATTCGGCGGGCCGATGTGCTGATAGCGGTGCTGATGGTGCATCCACGGGGAACCCATAAATAGCGGGAACTGATTCGCGAGATCGGTGATGTCCACGGCCGCACACAACGCCACGGCATCGTCGGCCGTCGCGGGGTTGGCCGGGCTGAAGAAGACATCTTCGACCTTGCTCACGACCGCATTACTGCCGTCGGCTAACATGCGTTCGCTGAAGATCGCGGTGTTGCTGAGGCCATCGGTGATGTCGGCCATGCGCGTCGTGGCGTTAACGTAAAACACGCCGTTGAAGTTCGACGGACCGGGGATCACGAAGAGCGGGTTCGTCCCCGTGTTCGCGAGATAGTTCGTGGCCGCGCCGGTGGCGGGCGTCGGGTTCTCTTTGTCCGACGGGCAACGGAAACCCGAAATGATCGTGTTCCGCGCGACATCGTTGTTCGCGTTTTGCACCGGTACTGTCAGGTCGATGAGGCGGTAGACGTTGTCTTGTTCCATGTGCGGCAGAATCTGCGCGAGTGCCGAGAACTGCGAGCCAGCCGTCACTGTGGGGGCCAACCCACCGGACGGGAACGCATTCCGCGAATCGTGATAATTATGCACCGCCAACCCGATCTGTTTCAGGTTGTTGATGCACTTCATCCGGGCCGCCGCCTCTCGGACCTTTTGCACGGCGGGTAACAGCAACCCGATCAGAATCGCGATGATGGCAATCACCACCAGCAGTTCGATCAGGGTAAACGCAGACCGTTTGCGACGCATGATTAATCGTCCTCGCGAGAAATACTGGTGACGGGTTCGGTGACGACGCGATACGCCAATTTCTTCGGCGACGCGGTCTTGCCCGGTTGTTCGGTTGTGATCGTGACATCGAAGCGATAACCCGTGCCGCGTGGCGTGCCTTCACTTTCGATTTTGAAA
>JANXNT010000785.1 GCA_025353985.1 Limnoglobus sp. | reverse complement strand
GGTAACCGTTCACGGGGTAAAACGCTCGAAATCCAAGGCTGTTTTTGACTGAGATTGCCTTAAAAGGTCGGTTTTGGACCGATTTTCAGCAACAGATACGCAAAAAGTCCTTAAAAATCGTCATTTGACCCCGTGAACGGTTACATCCCTTGTGCTTCGAGCGAAGCAGAACTACATGTCCATGTCCACAACGAACAAAATACAGACAAGTCAATCAACCTCCCAAATCGTGTAATTCCTGCTGTGACTCGAACGATGTACGATTGACAGCATCACCAGCGGTGAAATTAGCAAGGCATCGAGGCAATTAGTCGACCCCGACTTTTGGTAACAAAAATATCAAATGAGTTTCCAATTGCAAGTTATCGATGGCGACAAATATTGTGTGTTACTCCAGGATGAGCCAGCCTTCATCCATTCCTTAAAGATGGCTCCAGACACAATTGAGTCGGAGCTGGCTTCTGGCAGCTGGTTGATTGTTGCATTCCCTGTATGGAGGACACCCGCCCGACATTCCGTGATTGCTGCCATCGCGTGTACGAAACAATATGAAGGTAAATTTCACTTAGGCATTCGCCCATATGAATCATGCGATGAAATGAACACGTGGTGGCCTGAAAGAAACATTTGCAGCAATGAAACGTTCGTGGCGGAGATGGTCGAAAACGGTCAAAACATTGTGAATACAACGACAAACCCTACGGCCAACCCACTTTGGCTGGTGCTGGCAAATGGTCGTGTCGTCTATCAAGGGACTGGTCCGCGTGTAATCGAGCAGCTCCATGATATCATTCAACGACTGGTTGTTTGCAACTTATGATTATATTAGCCGTTGACACCAGATTGCCGAAAACGACGATTTGAGCGGGCTTGCCAACATCCGAACAGCACACGGAGTGTGCCCCAAGTGATGTGAAGTTGGCCTTTTTGTCAAATTTCCGCGAGAACTATCATCCGATTTCTGTCACGCACTTGCTTCACTCCGTTTCCGAGAGAGCCAGTCTTTCGGCCTGAAGGGCCGATTCTGTCAGCCCAGGTCGAAGCGAGCGCAGCGAGTGGAGGCCTGGGAAAGCAAGAGCAAACGGCTCCGGTCCTGTAGGGACCGTTCAGAGTGATCCAGCCTGAACCGTCCCTTCAGGACGCAGGTTATTTTCGCAATATCTACCCAGGCCTGCGCTCGCTTCGCTCACTCCGACCTGGGCTTTAGGAACGGACCCTTCAGGCCCGAAAACCATGACTCACAAAGGTTTCGATGGCGAGAATTCCCACTTCGAAATGATGCCTTCCCCAGGTGCGCGAAACGCGACCTGGGGCTAATCGCTGAAATCCAGTTGGGATAAAAACCAAAACCAGGATGACCCAAAAACACCTGCAACATCACGTCACTTGGGAATGTGCCTACTACAAATCACGTATTCGCGTAGCAACATCTCGACATGCTTCGCGCGTCAGCCGCTGACGAAGACGCCGCCGGTGAAGTTGGGGTCGAAGGTGATGTCTTGCACGACTTGCCGCGTCAGGAAGCCGTTGCCGGGGAGGAAGCGGACGAGTTGCGCGCGGCCGGTTGCGCCGTTGCCACCGGTGCCGATGAGTAACAAGCCGTTGGTCAGGCCGCTGACTTCGAGCGCCGAACCAACCGTTACGCCGGCCGTGGAACCGTTGCCCGCTGCGAAGGTATCGAGCACATCGCCGGCCTGTCCACCGTTGAAATTCGTGCGTTGCAACTGGATCGCCGAGCCGCTGTAGATCGTCACATTGTTGTTGCCACCGGGGCCGGAACTGACCGCGACATCGACGACGCCATCGCGATTGTAATCGGCGGACGTGACGTAAAGTCCGGTGCGGCTGTTCGGATCGCCCGCAAAGAAATCGGCGGTGGCGTCGCCCGAACCGAAGCTCGAATATTGCAGTTTTTGCGTGCCGATGACGTTGCCACTGAGGATGCGCACGCGCGGCCCGCCACCGAGGCCGGGTGAGACGACGAGATCCGAAAACGCAGCCGTTAACGGTGCGGGGCTGGCCGTAACAGTGACGCCGTTGCGGAACGTCGATTCGTATGCGAAGAAGTTTGCCACGGTGTCGCCTTCGCGATTGCTCGTGAAGTTTCGCCCTTGCGTGGTGATCGCTTGGCCATCGAGAATGCGCACGCGCGGCCCGCCACCGGGACCGGCCCCGACGACGACTTCGGCAAACGCTTGCCCCGTGAAGTTACCGCCCGCCACGTACGTTCCGCCACGCTGCGTCGATTCGAATGCGAAGAAATCCGCGAGTACGAACTGATCGGTGATGAAGCTCTTGCCGTCGAGCGGCGCGACTTGCCCGAAGCGATCCGGCGAAAACGCTTTGCCGTCGAACACGCGCACCCGCGGCCCGCCACCGATGCCCGCGCCGACGATAAGATCGACGAAGCCATCGCTGTTAACGTCCGCAATCGCGGTACTCACACCACCGGTGAAAGTCGGTTCGTAGGCGAGGAAATCGCCGAGTTTGACCCCGCTGACGGTATCAAACACCTGCACGCGCGGCGGGCTGCCGACGCCTCCGCCAATCGCGAAGAGGTTCGACGCAGCGGGAACTTCGCGTTCTTCGAGCGTTTCGGGGCGTAGTATGCGTTTGTTGCTCATAGCATCCTCATGAAAACCAGGTACGGCTTTTCGCGACCCATACCCGAAGGGGCATCGCGAAGGCAAGAGGAATCGGAAGCGGACGTTCCCGCGCCGTTTGCTCGGCGTTCGACTACACTACGTTTCTTCTCATTTCGTCATCGCTTTGAGGTTCCCGGATGTTCTCGCACGCCATGCTGATTGCTCTTGCTATCGGTTCGCCAACACAGGTTCCTGTCGCGCCGATGCCGCGTGTTGTGGATGTGAAGAAAGCCGAACTTGTGCCGCCGGTTGGGGCGTTGCGGTTGCGGAGTGTTGGCCCGGCGGTGACTTCGGGGCGGATCGTCGGCTTTGCGGTCAACCCGAAGGATCGCTCGAATTACTATGTGGCGGTGGCGTGTGGTGGCGTCTGGAAAACGACCAATGCGGGGACGACGTGGCATCCGGTGTTCGATGGCGAAGGTTCGTATTCGATCGGTTGCGTGGTGCTCGACCCGAAGAACCCGAACGTGGTTTGGGTGGGTACCGGCGAGAACAACAGCCAACGTAGCGTGGCGTACGGCGATGGCGTTTACAAGAGCATCGACGGCGGTAAATCGTGGGCGAATGTCGGCCTCAAGACGAGCGAGCACATCGGCAAAATCGTCGTCGATCCACGCGATTCGGACACGGTTTATGTGGCGGCACAAGGGCCACTTTGGGGGCCGGGTGGCGAGCGCGGACTTTACAAAACCAGCGATGGCGGCAAGAACTGGACGCGAATTCTGACGATCGACGAAAACACCGGCGTGACCGATTTCGTCGTCGATCCGCGCAACCCGGACATCATCGTTGCGGCGAGCTATCAGCGTCGGCGGCACGTTTGGACGCTCATCAACGGCGGGCCGGGTTCGGGCGTGCATCGCTCGATCGATGGTGGCAAAACCTGGAAGAAACTCGGCGGCGGTTTACCCGGTGGCGACATCGGCCGCATCGGTTTGGCGATGGCACCGACCGCACCCGACACGCTGTACGCGATCGTCGAAGCGGGCGACAAAGCCGGTGGCATTTTCCGCAGCACCGACCTCGGCATCACGTGGGAGAAACGCAACCCGTTCGATGCCCAAGCCCAATATTATTCGCACCTCGTCGTCGATCCCGTCAACAAGGATCGCCTTTATGCGATGAACGTGCTCATTCAAGTTTCCGACGATGGCGGCGCGACGCTCCGCAACCTCGGCGAAGGCAACAAGCACGTCGATAACCACGAAATTTGGATCGACCCGAACCAGCCGAATTATTACCTCGTCGGCTGCGATGGCGGCATTTACGAGAGCTTCGACCGCGGCGCGAACTGGCACTTTAAGTCGAATTTACCCGTCACGCAGTTCTACGATATCGGTGTCGATCAGAACCCGGCGAGCGGGCCGTTTTACCATATTTACGGCGGCACGCAGGATAACTTCACGCTCGGCGGCCCGGTGCGAACGCGCAGCCGCAACGGGATTACCAATGCCGATTGGTACGTCGTGCAGGGCGGCGACGGCTTCCATTGCAAAGTCGATCCGACCGACCCGAACACCGTCTATGGCGAATATCAATACGGCGGACTGTGCCGATTCGACCGTAAAACGGGCAATAGCGTCGACATTCAACCGCAGGCCGCCCCCGGCGAGCCGCCGTTGCGCTGGAACTGGGATGCCGCGTTCACGATCAGCCCGCACAACCCGAAACGACTCTACTTTGCCGCGAACAAACTCTTCCGCAGCGATGATCGCGGGGACACGTGGAAGCCCGTAAGCGGCGATCTCACGCGGCAACTCGATCGCGACAAGTTACCCGTGATGGGCAAGGTCTGGGGCCCCGATGCGGTTTCGAAACACGTCTCGACGAGCTTCTACGGCAACATCGTCGCGCTCGCCGAGTCGCCTGTGAAAGAAGGCTTGCTGTACGTCGGCACCGACGATGGCTTGATTCAGGTGAGCGAAGATGGCGGGCAGATTTGGCGTAAAATCGAGACCTTCCCCGGCGTGCCCGAGAAGACGTACGTCAGCAAAATCGTCGCGTCGCAGTTGGAGCCGTTCACGGTGTATGCGTCGTTCGATGCGCACAAGAACGCGGACTTCAAACCGTACTTGCTGAAGAGCAGCGATGCCGGTCGTAGCTGGGTTTCGATCGTCGGCGACCTGCCCGAACGCGGCACGGTGTATTGCCTGGCCGAGGATCACGTGAACCCGAACTTGCTGTTCTGTGGCACCGAGTTCGGGCTGTTCGCAACGGTCGATGGCGGCAAGAAATGGCACCGTATGAAGAACGGCCTACCGACGATTCAAGTCAAAGACTTGGTCATTCAAAAAGCGAACGACGACCTCGTCGTCGGCACTTTTGGGCGCGGCTTCTACGTCATCGACGACATCCGCCCGCTCCGCGAACTGACACCGGCCACGCTCGCGTTACCCGCACATTTGTGTACGGTTCGCGACACGATGTTGTACGTACCATCAGCGCAATACGGCGGTAACGGCAAGGCGTTTCAGGGGGCGTCGTTCTACTCCACGGAGAACCCCGCTTACGGCACTACGTTCACGGTGCATCTGGCGGATTCGCCGAAAAGCCTGAAAACGAAGCGGAAAGACGCCGAGCGCGACGCAGAGAAAGCCGGGAAGCCACTGCCGTACGCAACGAAAGAGGAACTGCGAGCCGAGACGGAAGAGGAAGCGGTCAGCACGGTGTTGCAGATTACGGACTTCAACAACGACGTGTTGCGGCAAGTGACGGTGCCGACGGCGGCGGGCGTGCATCGTGTCACGTGGGACTTACGCGAATCGGGCGTGACGGTGGGCGACGACGATGCCGGTGGCGGGCCGTTGACGATGCCAGGCCGTTATCGCGCCACGCTCGTTCGCCGTGTCGGTGCGAAGCGAACGCCACTCGCGCCCGCAATCGAGTTCGCGATAAAACCCGACCCACTGACGCCGCTGACCGGTGCGGACTACGTGGACATCGCGGCATTCCAAACGAAAGTGAAAGGGCTACGTCGCACGTTGTCTGGCACGTCGAGTGCGGTAAACGACCTGGCCACGAAGCTCGATCTCATCCGCAAGGCGTTCGATCAGGCACCGAAAGCCGATGAGCCAACGAAGGAAACCGTGCGGGTTCTGCAAACGAAGTTGCAAGTCGTGCAGCGAAAACTCAACGGCGACCGCGTGTTGGCGGCACGCAACGAGAACGTGCCGGATTCCGTTTCGCAACGGGTCAACTACGCGGCAAACTTCGACGCACTGGCGAAGCCAACCGAAACGCAGAAGGCATCCTACGCGGCGGCCACGAAGGAACTGACGACGCTACTCGCGGAGTTGAAGGCGATGATCGAAACCGATCTGCCCGCGCTGGAAAAGAAGCTCGATGCAGCCGGGGCACCGCTCACGCCGGGGCGATTGCCGAAGATCGACGACAAGTGATGGATACTCTCATTCCCTATTCGTGTGATTCGTGATTTTCGTGGTTTACTTCTGTTCTTCCGACCGATCCAATCGATAAACGACTGGAATTCACCACGAATCACACGAAATACACGAATGGGAAAACGCAATTTAGAAATCGTTCACGGCGTTGCCCGAATGGCTATGGGTGAAGCGCACGCGCTCCGCTTCGAAGACTACGCGTCGCGGCTAATTCTCGCGGCGACATCATCCGCGGCGTGGTAGGATTTCGATTTGGAACGAGATTGTGCCGCTGGGGAGGCCATCGACGGCGAGGGTGAGGTTTGCGGCGCTGAGGCCGTCGGGGCTTTCCCACGGTACGTAAATGTCGAATGCGCGCGGTCGCGATTGGCCGAGCCAGCCGAGCGTCAAAAACGATTGCGCGATCCCGGCATTTGCGACTTGCAGTTGCAATCCAAGGTTGGCCCCGTGTTGCACTTCGCGTTGCACGAACCCCGTTGCGATCAGTTCGCCGTCCATGTGGAATGCCCGCGACAGCGTACAAACACTGGCGAACGATTCTGGCGAATGCGCAAAGACTTGCAGTTTGACGCTCTCGCCGGGCGAGACTTTTGTTGGACCGAAGATCGACAGTTGGACGATGTCGCCGGGGCGATCGAGCCAATAGAGGAAGGTCTTTTTCCACCAGAAATACCAGGTGCGCGCGAATCGTGGCCGCTCTGGGGGCGATACCGACGACTGCCCGACTGGCTGCGCGAGTTCGGTGTAGGCCACCGGTGCGGGCAGTGCGCTTTTGACTCGCGTTTTCGTTGGCTGCGGCGTGTCTTCCTGCGAGACGGTCCGCACGGTCGATCGGCTGCTTTGATTCGACAAAAAGTACGGAATCACCGTGTTCGGCAGTTCGAATTCGGGCGTGGCCGACTTCGGCATCGGCTTGCTCGGCGATGGCAGTTCATCCGTCGATTGCGACGGCGGGGTGTATTCGCCGAAGTCGATCGTCTCGGCGGTGTGACCCGCCATGCGACTCGCTTTCGGTTCGAACTCGGATCGCGCTTTGGTCAGCGGTACGAAATCCGCCGACGCGACGAGTTGCCGATTCCACTTCGCTACGGGAACGGGTGCTGGCAGTGGCGTCGGCACGCGCGATACGGCATCGACGGTCCGATTTCGCGCGATGATCGCGACGACTTCCGCCATCGATGCGGGGCGGCCTTCTGGCGATTTATTCAGCAGTTGCGCGATTAACGACGCCAGCCACTCGGGCACTTCCGGGTTGAGTTCCGCAACCGATGGCGGAGCCTGCGTCTGGTGGGCGATCATCCGGTCGACGATGTTGCCATCGGGGAACGGGATCGTGCCAGTGAGCGAGTAAAACAGCACGCAACCGAAGCTGTACAAATCGCCAGAGACGCTGCGATGCGTGGGGCTATTGAGAGTTTCTGGTGCGCAATAATCGATCATCCGCATCGCGGTATTCGCGGTGGAGATCGTGTCGAGCATCGATTCGTCGTCGGAAATATTTTCGGAGAGAATCGCGCCGACGCCGAGGTCGAGAACGCGCGTCTGGCCGTCGAACCCCGCGAGCAAGTTGGCCGGATTCAACAAACCGTGAACGATCAGATTCGCGTGGCAAATCGCCAGCCCTTCGGCGGCTTCTTGCATCGTGCGGATTGCGTCTTCGACGGCGAGTGGACCGTTTCGCTCGACGTAATTCGAAATCGTCTGTCCTTCCGCGAACGGCCAGACGAGATAATGGTGCCCGCCGGACGAATCGATGTCGACGAACGGAACGATCGCCGGATGCGCGGGAAGCGACGCGAAGACATCGAGTTGTCGCTTGGCTTGGCGGACGTTCCATAGGCTGCGAAGCGGAAGTACCTTGACGGCGTAACGGCGGTGCGTGGTGCGATGCACGGCCATGAACACGCTGCCGAGGCTACCCGCGCCGAGTGGCTCCGCGAGTAAATACGGCCCCATCGACAGTCGCACGGCATCGCCGGAAAGCGCGCATTCCGCTTGATAAACCGTAAGTAAGCCCGCGTTGACGAGGTATTGCGCGAGTGTCGGCGCGTCGCCACCTTTGGGATGCGATGCGCGAAACTCGGACATATACGGCCCGAGTTGTACCGCATCGAAAACGCGCGCATTCGTCAGCTCGTCGATCAACCAGCCAGCCGTATGCGTCGTTTCGGTGTAAGTGGGCATGTTCGGTTTACCGCAAGAAACGAAACCCATCGCGGGCCGCACGACCCGTATGCTTTCGCCGAAATATAGATCGGATTTGGATGTTGTCCAAGAACTCGCAAGGTTTCCACCTTTCGTGCGTATATCGTAGTAGTAGGGACGGACGACAAGCGAGTTCTAAAAAATCGAACCCGAACCGACACCGAACCCTCTGTCCACGAGAATCACGCCCTACAATGGTATAGAGGCCGATCTTTCGATCGCCCGATAACCTGTACTGGAGAGCCAAAGATGAACAGTTCTCCCAACCGTGCGTCCAACCCCCCAGGGAAGCCGCGGCGGAAAGATCTGAACCTGGATTTAACGACCGCTCGCCAAATGCTGCCATTAGTAAAGAGCATCGTGGCGGACATCGTCGATACCACGGGTCGCCTTCAACAACTGGCCCCGGTGCAAGAGACGCTCGACGAACTGCGTCGCTCGCTCACCTGGAAAAGTCGCGAAAAGCGCTACGCGGTCCGCGACGAAGTCGAGAAAGCGGAACAAAACCTAGAAGGTGCGAAGACCGAACTCGATTCGCTCGGCCTTTCGATTTCCGACCCGGTAGCAGGACGAGTCGACTTCCCGACGCGGATCAACGGCCGCCCCGCCGTGTTCTCGTGGCAACTCGGCGAAGACGGTGTGCAGTTCTGGAATTACGCCGGCGAAGAGCTACGCCGACCGATTCCCGCCGACTGGCAGCAAGGAACGCCCGTACGATATCGCGCAGAACCGTAAACCACCCAACCGGCCTGGCAACTTAGTCAAGATGAGTCGGGTGTATGGGCTGAAAAATTTCTTTTTTAGTTTCCTTGCAACCGACAAAATCCTGCTCTAAATACTGTTGTCTGCAACGGAGACGCAAGTCGCCAACGCGAGACGAACCGGCGACAGTTTTTGTGTCGCTGGCAGATACTTGCCGCAGGGCAAGGAACGTTGGCTTTTATTACTCCGAGGGGGGAGTAGTCTTAGCAGCCAGGCTGCCGAAGGGATGGACGGGACCCGAAAGTATGTCTGGTACCGGGCACTGTGGAAACAGTGTCCGGTTTTTTTTCGTATCTACGTTCGTTACCGCACATTCTTCGCACTCTCTGCCGCGCAAAGCAATAAGATAGTAGGGATTGATTTTCGAACACACCACGAGTCGCGCATGACTGTCCTGTTGAGTGCTCAAGGCCTTACCAAACGCTTCACCAGCCGCCCACTGTTCGATGGGCTGTCCATCGACTTCCGCGCCGGCGAAAAAATCGGACTCATCGGGCCGAACGGGGCCGGGAAATCCACGCTGCTGAAAATCCTCGCGGACATCGAAATTCCCGATGCCGGCCTACGGACCGCGCGGCGAGGCACCCGCATCGGCTACGTCCCCCAGGAAGACATCTTCCCCGCCGATGCGACAGCCACCGAAGCGATCGTGGCCGGGTTGGCGAACGAACAACTCGAAGATTACGAACGCGAAATTCAGGCGGCGATCATCCTCACGCAACTCGGGTTCGAGGATCACGACAAGAAAGCCGATCAAATGTCCGGCGGCTGGCGGAAGCGCCTCGCCATTGCGCGCGAACTCGCACGCAAACCCGAATTCCTGCTGATGGACGAACCGACGAACCACCTCGATTTACCCGGTGTCGTCTGGCTCGAACGGCTACTGCGGGCGGCCACGTTCGGTTATCTGGCGGCGATGCACGACCGGGCGTTCTTGCGGGCGATTGCCGATGATGTCATCGAAATTAGCCGCGCCTACCCCGGTGGAATGTTCCGTTCGAGTGGCGGTTACGATAACTTCGCCGAGAACCGCGACTTGTTCATGGAAGCCCAGGATCGCCAGCGCGAAGCGGTCGCGAACCAGGTGCGGCGCGAGACGGAATGGCTCGGCCGCAAGGCCGCCGCACGGACCTGCAAGGCGACTTCGCGAATCGATGCCGCGATGGATCGGCGTGTCGAACTCGCCGAGTTGCAGTATCGTTCGAGCGCAACCGGCGCGGCCGGCATCGACTTCGCGGGCACCGGCCGGCAAACGAAAAAGCTCATCAGCGCGACTGGCGTCGGCAAGTCGCTCGGCGGCCGCACGCTGTTCCGCGACTTCGATCTCGTACTCGCACCCGGCTCGGTCATCGGCCTTCTCGGCGCGAACGGAAGCGGCAAAAGTACGCTGCTGAAAATCCTCGGCGGGCAACTCGAACCCGACACCGGTAGCGTTAAACGCGCCGAAGGTTTGCGGCTCGAAGTGTTCGAGCAAGGCCGTTCCTCGCTCGACCTGAACGTGAGTTTGCGACGGGCACTTTCGCCAAACGCCGACACCGTGATGTATCGCGGCCAACCGATGCATGTCGGCGGCTGGGCGAAACGATTTTTGTTCCACACCGAGCAACTCGAACTCGAACTCAGTGCGCTCTCCGGTGGCGAACAGGCACGGGTGCGGATCGCGCAATTGATGTTGCGCCCCGCCGACGTTCTGATGCTCGACGAACCGACGAACGACCTCGACATTCCCGCACTCGAAGTGCTCGAAGAAAGCCTCGAAGATTTCCCCGGTGCGGTGGTGCTCGTTAGCCACGACCGCGACTTGATGGACCGGTTGTGTACCGAAGTCGTCGGCCTCGACGATCGCGGCAACGCGGCGATGTACGGTAGCGTCGGCCAGTGGCTGAAGGCGATGGAAGTGCAGAATATCGCCGAAGTGAAAGCGACAGCGAAGTCGGCAAACGCAACCGCGGCCACTTCAAAACCGAAGCGATTGAGCTACAAGGAACAGCAAGAATTTGACGGGATCGAAGCGGCGGTTCTGAAGGCGGAAGAAGCGGTGATCGTGCATCAGGCCGAGGTCGAGAAGAAGGCGACGGCGGGGCGCGAAGTGCTGAAAACCGCGTGCCGCGATCTCGAACGCTCCCAGCAACAAGTCGAGAAACTGTACGCCCGCTGGCAGGAACTCGAGGCGAAGCGCACGTGATGATGAGCGAGAAACTCCCCGCGCCGCCCGCCGATGCCTTGCTGTTGACGTGGCTGACGACCGTGCTCGTTCCGATGAGTCGCACGAAGGTGAAAGTGCTGCTCCAGAGCGGGCGAGTGTTCGTCAACGGCGACTCCGTCACGCAGTTCGACCATCGCTTGCAGCCGACCGACATCGTGAGTGTCGGCCAGCGGCCACTTCTGCGTTGCACCGTACCGATCTTGTTCGAAGATGCCC
>JANXNT010000766.1 GCA_025353985.1 Limnoglobus sp. | reverse complement strand
CCTCGATAAACATGCCGTCGATTTGCGCGTCGAAGTGGCAACCGATAAACCGGCCACGCCAGCCGCGGTTGCACCCTCCGCGATTGACGACAACGATTGGCCCGACGACGAGGACGACGAACCGCCCGCACCGAAAACGCTACCGTTCGACTGGGATCACCCGCCGCAATGGGTGTGGTACCCGGCCATCGGCGTGATGATTCTCATGGGCATCACCGCCGGATTCCTGGCACGATTGATGTTTCGGTGATGGAATTCCGCATTCCGAATTTCCAACTCCGAATTATTCAGCAGTCGCGCCTTTGATGTTCTTGAGTTCCGCGCGGATGAGCGGAATGAACTCGAGTTGCCCCGGCATTTGCACGAATTGCAGCTTGCCCGTGACTTCGACCCAACTGTGATCCTTGAACGAGTTCAACGAGGCATCGGTGATAATCCGAGCTTTCAGCGGGATCGTGTCGGCGGCGCAGCAGGTCATCTTGAGCCGATAGAGCGTGCATTCGCGGTCGCCGACGCGGCGAAGCTGGCCTTTGATTGTCACCGTCTGCCCTTGCAGCGCTTCGCGTTTATCCGCATCGTTCGCGGAGTCGCTGAGTTCGGCGAAATCGAAACGGCCGCCACCTTGTTTGTCAGCGACATCGCGAACGTCCCCGATACCCGATTCCTTGCCGAGAAGCCGATCCGCACCGGCGGCGCTGAAACTCTGATTCGGCAAGCCGAGGAAAAACAGCACCACGGGGAACATCAGCACGATCGCACGCCAGAACACGCCGCCATGTTCGTGATCGTCGTGCGAATGATCGTGGCTTGCCGCTTTCACCGGCTCGTGCTTGCAATTTTCATCGTGAACGTGCCCATGATCGTGATGGGCATGATCGTGTGCCCCCGTCGTTTGCCAAAGAGCAATCGCCCGGATGGCAGTCAGCACCAGCAACACGCTGCCGCTAATCAGCACCCAGATATGAAACGGCTCCGCGAGGATGTAACTCAGCATCCCCTTACGCTGCATCACAACGCTCATCCCGCCAAGGATGATCGCCACTACACTGAACGAACCGCAGATCCCGATGGTGAAGAGATTTTCGAGATTCTCATCGCCATGATCGTGCGCGTGATCGTGATCGTGCGTTTGCGAATGTCCGCCATGATCGTGTTGTTTCAGTTCGATGGCCATGACTTTGCTCCGGTGGAATTACTTCGCGACGATGGCTGCGGTGCTGGGTAGTTTCGGTGCGTAGAACGTGTGGACCAGCATCGAGTAAATGCCGACTTGCACGACGACGCACGTGACGATGACGAGAATCAACTTCGTCTTGAACACCCGGGTGTACATTAACAGCAATTTCAGATCGAGCATCGGCCCGAGTACGAGGAACGCGAGTTTGGCCGAAAGTTGCATCTTCGTGAAACTCGCCGCAACGAACGCATCCGCCTCGCTGCACAAGCACATCAGCACCGCCATGAGCATCATCAGCGGGATCGCGAGGTACGGCTGTTCGTTCGAGATGCGTTCGATTTCGCCAGGCTCAATCATCATTTTAATGACCGCGGCGAGGATCGCACCGAGGATCAGGAACACCGTAATGTCCATGAAGTCGTGGAGCGCGGTCGAAGAGATGTTCGCCAAACGCTTCATCAGCGGCTTCGGTTTGTCCGCGATTTTTTCCTCGTCATCGTCCGCCATCGGCAGAGTCGAAGACTTCGGAGCCGCCAGCGATGTCAGCAGTTTCGTGCCGTGTTTGCGGTAGTACACATTCACGATCAAGCCAGTGATCGTTGCCACGACGAAGCCCATCCCCGCTCGCAGAATCACCATGTCCCAGCCAATTTTGTGGCGATCAAACGCCACGTACGTGCTAAGCAGCACGACGAGATTCACGATCGGCCCGGCGAGCATATACGTGATGCAGCACGATAGCGGCACGCCCTTGCGGAGCAATCGCCGCATCACAACGACGATGCCGCATTCGCACATCGGGAACACCAACCCGAGCAACCCGCCGATTATCACCGCAGGCAGCGCGCCCTTCGGCATAAACCGCGTCACCATCTGCTGCGGCAAAAGCTCTTCGAGCACCCCCGCAACTAGCGCACCGAGCACGATGAACGGCAACGCTTCCCAGAGGATCGACTGGAACGTCAGGATGAAGTCGAGTATTTGTGCAATCACGGCGAAAACCGGTGAGTGTGGAGCAAACGAACAGCCGCCCCGTAATGTTACGAAACCGGACTACAAACCGTTCGCAGAAAGCATTTTCATTCCCGAAAGTCGCGTGAATCCGACCGCTTCTGTTTGCGACGTTTACGACGTGGCGGAACAACCAGCGTGGTTTTATGCTTGTCCCACATGAGAAACACAGAGATGAAATCTTCGTCGATCCAATCTTCGGGCAGGTTCACTGCGTCATCGGATGCCACTCGGTAAAAAAAAGCATAGATCTCGTGGCCTTCGGTGAACTTTCCCGGCAAACGTTGCCGTCCACACGCTTCAACGTGTGAGAGTGTCAGCCGTGCGACTTCGGCCGCAACGGAATCTTTAGCTTTCCGCGTTCGGGCATTGTCGACCTTTTTGACCATCTTCCGCATAAAGTCGTCAGGAATGTCCGGATCCGGACAGAGAAGTACCAGGATGATTGGCGAACCCAGGTCTTCGCCCGGCTCATAATCGACGATCCAAGCCGTCGTGCGTTCGCCATCCTCAAGAACTTCCTTTCGCCAACCATCGCTCGTATCGACGATCCACTTAGAAAGCACGACAAGAAAGACAATCAAAAGCACCAAGCCGAGTACGAGCCATATGCAACTAGGCATGGATACCTCCAGTCTGAATGATCCCACTCTTGGCGAGGGGGGTAAATCACTCTGTTTGCACCCAACGCTCGCCCATGCGTCGTGTTCTCAGCATTCGCAAGAGATGCCGTGCGTCGCTTTGCGACCGCGCAAGGTGGCGTACAGGAATGTCGCGAAGAAACAGGCGACGCTGAGGATGATGATCGTACCCGATGGCCGGAGCGGGATCGAACGACCGTCGGCGAGTGGAATTTCATACTGACTAATGCGATAGCCAATCAGGCCGCAACCGAGGTTGATGCTGAGTGTAAGCAAGAACATCTGGCGTAAGTTTCGTGCGCAGTTTGCGGCTGCGGCAGCGGGTACTACGAGGAGCGCGTTGATTAGCAACACGCCGACCGCCTTGATCGATAGA
>JANXNT010000510.1 GCA_025353985.1 Limnoglobus sp. | reverse complement strand
GTTAGAAGCCGACGCCAAAGCGACGAGCCAGCCGAGCGCGGTTACCCACCCGGTACCCGAATTCGACTCGAGCATCAAACGTGAGAACGACCAGTTACCGAAGATCAGCAAGGTACAGATCGACTTGATGGTTCAGTCTTTCGCAGCGGACTTCACACGCATCGCGACGCTGCAATACACTTGCTCCGTCGGCAACGCTCGGATGCGTTGGCTGGGCATAGACGACCCGCATCACGAACTTTCGCACCTGGACAACGAGCTAGCCAAGAAGAAACTGACGAAAATCAACGGCTGGTTCTGCGAGCAAGTCGCATACCTGGCGAAGCGGTTGGCCGACACGCCCGAACCCGGTGGAGGCGGAACCCTGCTCGACAACACACTGATTGTCTGGACCAACGAACTCGGTCAAGGCAGTTCGCACAGCCTCGACAACATTCCGTTCGTGCTCGTCGGTGGCGGCCTCGATTTCAAAATGGGCCGGTCGCTGGACGTAAAAGGAAAGTCGCACAGCCGGTTACTGCTGACGTTGGCTCACGGTTTCGGCCATCGATTGAAGTCGTTCGGCAACCCGACGTATTGTGAGGGTGGGCCGCTATCGGAGTTGATGTGATCAATTCACACTGGCATGCCTCAATATCATGTCGCAGTTTTGATGAAAAGCGGTACGACATGTGACAAAATTTCTGTCAAAAATCTCGTACCCACGCGAATTTGCAGAGTCAATAAGTTTACGACGAATTGACGTAAGTCAAAATTCGTGTTGTGCGTAAACGTACTCAAAAGTGCGCCCAAATGACACAGAAAGTGCGCGCAATGACATGGAAAAGGCGCGCACGGTCGATTTTAGGTCGCATAGTGACCCGAAAAGGACGGTACTTCCGGCGAGTCGCGGATCGATGGCGGTCGACGTAACCCACGACAGGATCGCAAGATACCCCAAAACCGCCAGAAACATATCGGGAATTCGCGATCAAAAACGGGCCTTTTGAGACGCCAAAAATGTGAAAAACACGGTTTTTGAACTTTCGCAATTCGGACTTACGTCGATGATGAGAGACGAAAAAGTGACAATGAACAATCATTGCGTGTTACGCGGCTTCGCCGAAACGGCGCAATCGCGGGTGGTAGCCGAGCGTTGGCATGTCGTTGTCGGAGGATAATAACCGCAGGTCGCCTTCTTCGAGTAGGGGCGATTCTTGCGAAAATGGCTGCCCGCTGAGGGGAACGTCGGCGGATGGTGCAAACGGCACCGATGCCCCGTGTAATGGGATCGTCCAGGCATCATCGCCATCTTGCGGCTTGTCTTCAGTCATGCTCCGCCTCCGTGCGGTTTCGTGTAATTCTCACCAACGGACGAGTGCGGTGCCCCAAGCGAGACCGGCACCGAAACCGCTGAAAATCGCGAGTTCGCCGCGATTCAGCTTCCCTGCCGCGATCGCTTCATCGAGTGCGATCGGGATCGAACCAGCCGAGGTATTACCGTATTTCTCGAGATTGTTGAAGACCTTTTCTTGCGGTATTTTTAGCCACTTCCCGAGAGCCTGTTCGATGATCCGCACATTCGCCTGATGCGCGATGAACAAATGAACGTCTTCGGAAGTCATCTTCGCGGCGGTCAGCACGTCTTCGACGGTGTCGCGGAGGATTTCCACAGCCCACCGGTAGACGCCTTGGCCGTCCATTTGCATGTACTGTTGCCCCGTGGCGAGGTTCTCCGGCGTGATGGCAGTCCGGCTGCCACCGGCCGGTTTGCAGAGCATCGCCCCGCCCGCGCCGTCGGCACCCATGCTGTATGCCACGATACCTTGCTCGGGAGTGCCGCGTTCGATAATCACAGCACCCGCTCCGTCGCCGAACAGCGGGTAAATCTTCGGGTCGGCAGGGTTCAGGATCCGCGAGTTTGTGTCGCCGCCAATGACGAGCGCACGGTCCGATGCCCCCGATACGACGTATGCTGCGGCCGTCACGAGCGCGTAGATGAACCCCGCACAGGCGGCTTCGACTTCAATAGCTGGTCCGACGATGCCGAGAGAATCTTGAATGATGCTCGCCGTCGATGGGAACGACATATCTGGCGTAAACGTGCCTAAAACGAGCAAATCGATATCGCTCGGCCCGTAGCCTGTTTTCGCGAAACAGTCTTTCGCGGCTTCAATGCAAAGGTCGGATGTGGCTTGTTCCGGACGGGCGTGGCGACGTTCGTGGATG
>JANXNT010000509.1 GCA_025353985.1 Limnoglobus sp. | reverse complement strand
CCTCGTGACCAAGTTGACCCCCATCGGTATCGATGTGATCACCGCCGTTTACAACGGCGATGGCGACTTCTTCAGCAGCACCGGGGCCACTACCGTAACAATCTCCGCCGCCACGAACGTCAGCGAGGTTTCTGTTCGGCTCGGGGCGACAGGCAGTGTCCCGCTGCAAACGGCTATGGACGGACTGCGACTGCTCCCGACCGGTCGGAACACAACCATCCCGTGGATGAATCTTCAGCAAATCACGATCACGTTGAACGCTGCGGTAGTTCTATCCGCGTCTGATATTACGGTAATAGGTGACAGTATCGCCAATTACGGTCCGGTCAGCATTCGCCGCTCGGGAACGACATATACAATCACGCTCGCCCGCCCGATCTCTGGACCTGATCGTGTGTCCCTCACGATACGCAACGCCACGATTGCATTTATCAGGCGGCTCGATGTCCTACCTGGGGACGTGAATGACGATGGCATCGTGAATAGTCAGGATGCCGTACTCGCACGCAATATGATGCCGGGGTACGGTAGTATGCCAACAACTGATGGCGACATCGACGGGGACGGGGTCGTGGACGTTAAGGATTACTCGCTGATACGTGCTCGGATCGGAACTCGACTTCCCGACCATCTGACATTCCATCGGAATTAATTTCAGGAGAATCTCGACGTGAGTTATCTGATTCGTAAAAACCGTCGTTCGCTCGGTAGTTTTGTCTTGGCGTTGCTCATCGCGATGAGCATTCTCGGAGTCACGCCCTCCCACGGACATGCTGAAATCGTCCTGATGGTTCAGGACTCTACCGCCCCGGCTGGTGGGAATGGTTCATTCGACATTTTACTGACCAACACAGGCGGCACGTTCGATTTGGCCGCCTTCTCCCTTCAACTCTCGACCCCGGCAGGCTCTGGCATTGCATTCACTCTCACAAACACCAACACGCTGACGGCCCCATACCTCTTCGGCACTTTACAAGCCCTCCCGTTTTCATTCGAGACGTTCCCCAATGTTCGATTCGTAGCTTCTGACACCTATTTTGCCAGTCCGGGGTTCGTGACGAGTACCTCGGGGAGCGACTTTGGGTTGGCCCACATTGACTACACAGTCACAACGGGGGCCAGTACCGGAGCATTCACAGTCAGCCTGCTCGACACTGGGGGTGCTACCTCATTGTCCGATGGGAATGGGGACGCAATTGCATTCGCGACTTCAAACGGAACAATCAGCGTGACCCCACAGCCTAACGGAGTGCCTGCACCGCCTTCACTGATTGTGATATTGACGGGTTTTGGAGCATACTCAGTAACTTGGTGCTGGGCTTGGTTGAATCGCATCAAGCGACTAAGCGAACCTGTCAGATAAACATTATAATCTGTCGATTAAACATCGCCTCCGCAGCATGACGAAACGAATCCAGATTCGGCATCACCCACCGAATTCCCGCCGTCAGTCAAAACGCACACCAAGCCGCCACCAACATATCGCCGAATTGCGGGACAACTGGTAAGTTGTCTCGCGACACTCACTTTCTAAGGAAACCGAATTATGCGTCGCACTCTCTCTGCGCTGTTGCTCCTTATGGGGTTCGGAATGACTGCACTTGCGGATAAGCCGGGCGTTGGGCCGCAGTATCTCATGGAGTCTTTCGGGACGATGCCCGATGGCAAAACGGTCGTGACCGGGTACACGCTCATAAACAAAAATGGCATGAAGGCCAAGGTGATCGAGTACGGTGGCATCGTCACCGAACTGCACGTGCCCGATAAAGACGGCAAGTACGCCGACGTGGCGTTGGGCTTCGACAACCTCAAGGATTACCTTGCGGGCCACCCGTATTTTGGCTCGAACGTGGGCCGATGTGCGAACCGGATCGCGAACGCGAAGTTCAGCATCGACGGCAAAGAGTACACCGTAACCAAGCCTGGCGACGGCCCGCACACGCTGCACGGCGGCAAGACGGGCTTCGACAAAAAGGTCTGGCGTTCCGAGCCATTCATGGGTGCGAGCGGCCCCGGCGTCAAACTGATGTATACGAGCAAAGACGGCGAAGAAGGCTACCCCGGCAACCTGTCCATCGTCATGAGCTACACGCTGACGAACGAAAATGAACTGCGAATCGAGTACTCGGCGACCACCGACAAGCCAACGCTTTGCAACCTCGCGCACCACAGTTACTTCAACCTCGGCGGCCATGCTTCGGGTGAAATCCTCGGCCACGAAGTCGAAGTGATGGCGAAGAACTACACGCCGACCGACGACACGCTGATCCCCACGGGCAAGATCGCACCCGTCGCAGGCACGGTGTTCGATTTCACGAAAGCGACGGCGTTCGGCACGCGGATCAAAGAAGTCGGCGGCATGCCGGTCGGCTACGATTTGAACTACGTCCTCGACGGAAAAGCGGGCGGTTCGCCGTTCCTTGCGGCCCGCGTCACCGAGCCGAAATCGGGCCGCGTGCTCGAAGTTCACACGACCGAACCCGGCTTGCAGGTCTATAGCGGCAACTTCCTCGATGCCACGAACAAGGGTAAGGGCGGGGCCGTTTATAAGCAGTACAACGGCTTCTGCATGGAACCACAAAGGTTCCCCGACTCCGCCAACAAGCCCGAGTGGAAGGACGCATCGAACGCCGTCCTCCGCCCCGGCCAAGAGTACAAGCAAACGACGATCTACAAGTTCGCCGTCGCGAAGTAAGGTATTTTAGGTACTCGATTGGTTTTATGCTTCACGCGGTAGGGATACTCTTCTTGGTTTGGTAGCCGCAGGTCTTTAGCTTGCGCGGGGGCAAATACCCTCGAAAACCAGTCGTGGCGAGTCTTCGAGACGCGACGCAAGCGGCCACAATGCCAATGGGTGCGACCTCTCCCATGGTATCACCATGGGCTACGTGAGCGATCCTTTCAGGACCGAAGAACCCGCTACGACACTGAAGGTGTCGCTCTCTCAGCATGGTGGAACCATGGGACAGAGGCAAACACCCAATTGACGTGAAGTTGGCTTTTTATCGAATTTTCACGTCATTCGTGTTCCGATTTCGGTTTCGGCAATACAGCCCTTTCGCCGGAATTTCCTCCAGCGGGTTGAGCGTTTTTTCTTTATCCCAACGGGATTTTAGCCATTAGCCCCAGGTCGCGCTTCGCGCACCTGGGGTATGAGCGATTTGCAATCGACCCCGAACCGGGTCGTAGCGGCATTCTCCACCGTTCGCGAGGATATTCACGAGCGAATCACTCCCTCTATTTGCATCCCGCACGTTTAAGAGCAGAGTTCCCTGGGTGCGCGGAAAACCGCGACCCAGGGCTAATCGCTGAAATCCCGTTGGGATAAAACCAAAACCAGGATGACCCGAAAACACTGTCAAGAACAACTTCACATCACTTGGGGCAAACACCCCCAAAAACCATTCGTGGCGAGTCTTGGAGACGCGACGTCCCAAACACAAAATGTTCATTCCGGGCGCTCGAACCGTCATGTTTCGAAGACTCAGGTTTTAGCAACGATCCCTTCCACTTCCACAATAGCCTCTTTTCCGTTCCGGAATTAGCCGCGACGCGCAGGCTTTGCGAAGCGGAGCGCGTGGCGGGTACGTACGAGATTGCAAATGGGTGACGCGCACTCGCTCCGCTACGAAGACTTCGCGTCGCGGCTAATTCGTCTCAATGATTAAACAAAAATTCGCGGCTGTTGAGTAGCACCCAGAGGAGGTCTTGCAGACCTTCGCGGGGTGCGGTGGCGCTGGAGACCCATGTCTTAGCTTTCGCCAATTCTTCGGCGGTCGGAGGTCGCGAAAGTGTTGCCAGGTAGAGTTCGTGGATC
>JANXNT010000688.1 GCA_025353985.1 Limnoglobus sp. | reverse complement strand
CCCGTCAACATCTCGGCGGCGACGATCACCAGCCACGCGATCCCGAGGCTCAGGCGATAGCCCGTGAACATGTACGGCAGCACGGCGGGCAGCATGATTTTCCACAGCGTTTTGCTCCACGACAGCTTCAGCACGCGGGCCACGTTGAGGTAATCTTGCGGAATCGCCTTCACCCCCACGGCCGTGTTCAGCACAGTGGGCCACATCGAACAGATCGCGATGGTGAAGATCGCCGCCGGTTCGTTTTTGCCGAACAACACGAGGCCCAACGGCAACCACGCCAGCGGCGACACAGGACGCAAAATCTGAATCAGCGGGTCGAACATTTTGCCGAACCACGGCGACAATCCGAGCAAGAACCCGAGCGGCGTGCCGATGAGAATCGCAATCGCGTAACCTTTCGCCACCCGCACCAACGAGTACCACGTGAACCGCAAAATCCCCTGGTCTTGCTCGCCGCGTTTGTCGAACGGTTGCAGCACGTACTGCTTGCTTTCGTTCCACGTTTTCATCGGCGAAGGCAGTTCCTTCGCAACGGTGGCGCTGAGCAAATACCAGACGCCGATCGTCAGCGCGATGCCGACGAGCGGTAGGATGAGCCAGTCAAATGGGAAGAGCTTTTTCATATTCGTTCAGTGTGGTAATGGCAGAGGTCAATCGTCGCGTGGCGGGACCATCAACCCTTTAGCGCGCTGATGGCGAAGCCCTTCGCGTACTTCTCCATGTCGCCTTTGGGGTCGAAGGTGACGCCGTCGGAGAACTTGATGGCGCTGTCGTCTTTGCCGCCGTGTTTGTAGCCGATCTCGCTCATCGCTTCTTCGTAAATGTCCGGCCGCATCACTTCCTTAACGACGCCTTCGTAGTCGGGTGCACCATCGGTGAAACCCCAACGGCGGAGTTGCGTCAGCCACCATTTTCCGTACGCGGGTTGCGGGTAGTTGCAGTTGCGATCGCTGAAGATCATGTAGTTCGGATCTTGCGTCTTGCGGCCATCGCCGTAGTCGTAAGTGCCTTGTAAACGAGCGAGAATCGTCGGCGGCTCGCAATTGATGTACGTCGTCTTCGAGACGATCTCGCACTGCTCGGGGCGATTCTTCATGTCGTCGAGCCACACGCTGGCCTCGTGTAATGCCTTCAATGCGTTCTTCACGACCTTCGGATTCTTGTCCGCGAATTCCTTCGTGAACGCAGCGACTTTCTCGGGGTGATCCTTCCAGATTTCTTGCGTCGTCGTGGCCGTAAAACCGATGTTCTCGTTGATGCTGCGTGCGTTCCACGGCTCGCCAACGCAGAAGCCGTCCATCTTGCCGAGCTTCATGTTCTGGACCATCTGCGGCGGCGGTATCGTGATGAGCTTGATGTCTGCACCTTCGCCGTTCGCACCACCCGGTTGAATGCCACCGGCGGCCAGCCAGTAACGAAGCCACATCGCGTGCGTGCCGGGGGGGAAGGTCATCGCGAACGTCAACGGGTCTTTCGCTTTCGCTTCATCGACGAACGCTTTCAACGGCTTCGGGTCGGCACCGACCTTGCCGCTGTACTTCTGGGCCAGCGTGATGGCCTGGCCGTTGCGGTTAGCGATCCACGGGATAATCATCGGCTTCTTCGGCGCGCCGCCGAGGCCCATCGTGCTCGCGAACGGCATCCCGATTAGCATGTGCGTACACTGGATATCGCCCGACGAGAGCGAATCGCGAACCGCGGCCCAACTCGCTTGCTTCTTGATCGTCGACTCAATGCCGTACTTCTTGAAGAAGCCTTTTTCGTGTGCGATCACGAACGGCGAGCAGTCGGTCAGCGCGATGATGCCGATATCGAGTTTGTCCATCCCACCTTCCGGTGTTGCGGCCGAATCCGCACCGCCGCAACCCGCGACGGATGCCGCGGCTGTGCCGAGCGCGGCCGACTTCAGAAACCCCCGACGCGACGAATTCACCGGCATGATCGACTCCTGATAAAGTGTAATAAATCGCAATTACGCATTGTGTGCCGCGAATGCCCAACGATTGAGCGAGGTGCGAAATCGCACCGCCTCGCCGATGACGATAATTGCGGGCGAACGCACTTCTGCCGATCGTACGAGTAAAGCAATCGTTCCGAGTTCGCCATCGACAACTCGCTCATCGGGGAGCGTGGCGCGTTCGATAACGGCAACCGGCGTGGTGACGGACATCCCGGCGTCAATCAGCTTCGCCGCGATCTTTTCGATGTGCCGAAGCCCCATGTAAACCACGAGGTTGCTCATGCAAGCGAGTGCCGCCCAGTCGTGTTCGCATTCGTCGCTGTCCGGGTCGTGATGCCCCGTAACGAGCGCCACCGATTGCCCTGCGGCGCGGTGTGTGAGCGGGATGTTCGCCGAGGCACACGCACCGATTGCGGTCGTGACGCCCGGCACAATTTCAAAACGAATCCCACGTTCCGCCAGATACTCGGCTTCCTCGCCACCACGGCCAAACACGCACGGGTCGCCACCCTTCAGGCGAACGACACACAGACCGTCGCGGGCACGATTGACGAGGACGTCGTTGATCGTTTCCTGAAGCGTCGAGCCGATGCAATAGCCTCGCTTACCGGCATACACGCGCTCGGCGGTGGTTGGTACTTCGCGTAATAAATCGGGGTGTATGAGCGAATCGTAGACGAGCACATCCGCACGTTGCAGCAGTCGCAACCCGCGAACGGTGATGAGGTCCGGACTGCCGGGGCCAGCCCCAACGAGATAGACCATGCCTTCAGGAGCCATGGAGAGTGGTGTCCTTACAAACGGTCGCATCACCAACAAATGCGGTGACAACGGTTGCCGAGACGAACAAACGCAATTCGTGCGCCTCAAGCCGCAATCGGGTGACATTTTTTAAGCAAAGCGTGGAAATTCGCGGGAAACTAAGGTGAATCGGACAGGCGTATCGGAAATGAAACGAGGAGATATCGAGTGCCAACGCTCAGAAACCGTGCCACACTGCCACGAAATCAGGCAGCGATCCTGTTAGCCCGACGCGCAAGTTTTAAAGTTTGCGCGATTATGCAGGTACGCCCAGGGGTACGACGTAAGACGTCTAACCCTGGGCTAAACGATCGAACCCCCGTTGGGGTAAATGAATAGCCAATTCTTACCCCAACGGGGTTGCATCTCATAGCCCAGGGTTAGACGTTTCGTCGTACCCCTGGGTATACTTCGACAATGTTCAAACTCAAAAACCTGGCGAGCGGCACGGCGTAAGCGGGCGTAAGCGTGCCGTGG
>JANXNT010000687.1 GCA_025353985.1 Limnoglobus sp. | reverse complement strand
GCGAAACGAACTACTATTTGACTTGAAACCATAGTTCTACCTGTGCGGAACTTTGCGTGTAGCCATCGGGAAGTTGCGGAAGCGGGCTGGCTTCCATTAAGGCGCGTTGGGCTGAGGTGTCGAGCGCGTAATTGCCGGAGGGTTGGGCGACTTTCACGCTTTCGATGGAACCATCGCGGAGGATGGAAAACGTGAGCAGCACTTTGCGGCCATCGTTCGCCATGCCACCGGTGTTCCATTTCGAGCCGATCTGGCGCAGCATCAGGTTTTTGTAGTAACCAAAGCGGTCGCCAAGCGTGGTGTTTTCGCCAACGCTGCCCATCATGATAATGCCGTGAATCCCCGCCGCCAGCATCGCGTCGACGTGCGCGAGTGTGCCGGGGATGTTCAGCGAATGATCGCTATGAAACTGCGTACAAACTGCGGGGTAAACGCCACGCCAGGAAACAGCCATCGATACACCCCGGTTCTGGTAGACCGGCCTCGATATGAGGCCAGCCACAATTCGAATCGCTTGGTCTAACGGTAATCTCGAAGTCTACTAAAATCGCGAAGGAGTGTGTAGACGATTCCGAACATGCTGTTCTTAACCGTCCCGCAAATTGAGTTCCGCGAGGCGATTCAGCGCTTTCGCGAGCGATTCCATCGGCAAGCCGACAACATTGCTCATACTGCCTTCGATGACGGTCAGATACGGATCGGTGGGGAACTCTAGCGAATACGCGCCGGAGCAACCCTCCCATTTGCGCGACGCAATATACGTGTCGATCTCGTCTTTCGAAAGCTCCACCATGCGGACGAGGCTGCGTTCTTGCCACATGTATTGCATGTTACTCGGGCGAACCCAAAGGCAGACGCCCGTCCAGAGTTCGTGAACGCGACCGGAAAGGCCGTGCAGAATCTGCCGTGCGTGAGCTTCATCGTCGGGCTTGCCGATGACTTTGCCATCGAGCCAGCCGACGGTGTCGGCTGCGAGCACGACGCCCTCATCGACCGTCATCGCGACGTTGTCCGCCTTGAGCCACGCGAGTTCGCCGACGTACTGCCGACAACTGCCGAGGCGAGCTTCGGTCGGTTCATCGACGTTCGACGGTTGCACGTCGAAGGTGTAGCCGTGCGTTTCGAGGAGCCACTTTCGGCCCCAGGAACCGCTCGCCAAAATCAGCCGATACGGGAGCGTTTGCACATTCATTTCCGGAGTGCCTCTTCGAGCGCGGGCCACAGGCGGTCGGGTGACAGTTCGCCGAAGCATATCGTACCGCGCGGGCATTGTTTGAGGTAACTCCCCGCACACGGCACCATTGTTTCGACTGCACCGGCCATCGAACCGTACGGCCCGTGCCGCACGATTTTGGTACACGTGTACGGGGCCACGCACGGTTTGCCGAGCGCCGCCGAGAGGTGCAACGGCCCGGTATCGTTGGCGAGCATCGCACCGGCAGCCGCCAGAACCGCAGCCAATCGTGGCAACGAAGTCTTCCCCGTAAGGTCCAACACCGAGCCGCGTAACTGGTTCGCAATTGCGGCGGACAATGCAATGTCATCGGTTGCGCCAACCAGAATTGCGGTACCACCGTATTGCGACTGGAACCGTTGCAACAGCGTCGCGAACGACTGCGGGGGCCAACGCTTCGTGACCCACTTCGCCCCGGCTGCCACGCAAAGCCACGGTCGCGGATAGGCAGCGAAAAGTTTCGCAACGGCATCGGATTCTTGCGGGTCGATCGGCAACACGAACTGCTTCGGGCGATTCCCCGCACCCACAAACTCCGCCATTCGCCAATAGCGATCCACCGCGTGAATGCGATCCGCATCGGGGACGGCCACGCGGTGCGTGTAAGCGTACGCCGATCCTTCCCGCGCATTCGCGAAGCCGATCTTACGCGGCGCGCCGGTCATGAGGGACATCAGCCCCGTTCGCAATAAACCCTGTAAATCGAGCACGCAATCGAAGTGATAGCCGCGCAACTGGTTCGCGAGTTGCAGACTGTAGTGAAGTGCGCCAACGGTGTTGCGGAACGCACCGCGATCGAACGCCACCACACGATCGAGGTGTGGATGGTGTTCGAGAAGCGGCGCGAACGAACGATTGACCACCCATGAAATGTGGCTACCGGGGAACCGCTGACGCAGGGCTGTCAGCACCGGTAACGCATGGACGATGTCGCCCAGTGCGCTCGGCTTTAGGATCGCGATGCGTTCGTACATAGCCGGGTTGCTCACGAACCCGAGTTGCGCGAAACAACGGGCAGCAGCATGATGACGCCGACGAGCGCCAGCCCGGCGACTACGTATGGCAACGTGTGCGAATCGTGCATCTGGAACGCCACGCTGCCGACGAACGGCCCGAGGATGCGACCGAGCGACGATGCGGACTGGCCGACGCCGAGGATTTCGCCCTGCCGGTTCGGATCGGCCCGTTGCGAAATCAGCGACGATATCGATGGGTTCACGAACGCAAACCCCGTGACGGCGATGGCGAGCGCGAGGTAGAACATCGGCTCGACGGCGGCGGCCAGCCCCTGGAACAGGTGCGATGTGCCGTACGCTACGACGCCGAGTGTGCCTAGGCCGAGCAGCATCAGCGCGACGCCAATGCTCATCATCCGCTCTTCTTTCCAACGCCCCACGAGCGGACGGTACAACCCGCCTTGCGCGACCATGAGTACGAAGCCGACGAACGCGAACACGAGGAAGTTCCCGTTGTCGTCCATGTTGAACGCCGCCTTCGTGAACTGCGCGAGCGTCGCCTCGAAGTTCGCGAAACCGAAGATTGCGAGGAAGTAAATCACGATCAGTGGCCCGATGATCGGCGACTTGATGACGTTCAACGAACGCTTCATGCTGAACGGCTCTTTCTCCTGAACGTGCCCCGATGGCTTCCGCGTCTCCGGCAACAACAGCACCGCCAACACGGTGGCCACGAGCGATAGCACGGCGGCAATCGCACCAACGCCCCATGCTTGTTTTTCGAATACGGACAAGCCGAAATACGCGATCAGTGGGCCGAACGTGAAGCCGATGCCGAACGCTGCGCCGATCAGTGCCATGCCCTTCGCCCGCTTATCCGGCGTCGTGCAATCGGCGATCACCGCCGCCGCCGTGCCGATCGTCGCCCCTGCCGCCCCTGCGCCGATTCGCGAGATCAGCATCAGGCACAACGCGAGTACGGACGATTCTCTCGGCAACGAAACCGCGAACGCGAACAGCGTGTAAAAGACGATCGAACCGAGCAATCCGAGGATCAGGATCGGACGGCGGCCGATGCGGTCCGACATGCGGCCCCACATCGGCGAAAGCAGGAATTGCATCACGGAAAACGAGGAAAACAGCGTGCCGATGATGACGCCGCGGAGTTCCTTCGAGTAACCGGTCATGTACTCGTCGGCAAGTCGCGGCATGATCGGCAGCACGATCCCGAAGCCGAGAAGGTCGATAAATACGACGAGAAACACGATAAACATCGCGGATTTGGGCGGGCCGGTCGGCGCAGGTGCGGGTGGCGTCGTGTCGTTCATGCGCGTGGGTATCGTTCTTCGTGCGGGTAGCAGGGCAACAGCATCAGTAAAGATACGCCTCGCCCCCCAACCGGCCCACCCTGCTTTGCGAAGCGAGTCTGTGCACGTTATTTGGAGGCACCGGATGATTCCCTTTCCTCGCTCGCCTTGCGTCGGTTACAATCTCTCTTTGGAGAATGCTTATGTTAAATATCGGTCGACAGATGCAGCGGACGTGCCAGACGTTGCACCGGCGAGCGTTCGTGCAAGCGGGGATGTCTTCGGTACTCGGGCTGTCGCTCGCGGATCGGCTGCGGGCGAAGGACTTGAATCCGACGGGGTTCAACCCCGGTTCGGCGAAGGCGGTCATTTTGTTGTGGCTCTGGGGCGGGCCGAGTCAGCTCGATACCTTCGACCCGAAGCCACACGCACCGCTCGAAAATCGCGGGCCGTTCGGCACGATTGCGACGCGAATTCCCGGCGTGCGTTTCTGCGAACTCTTCCCCCAACTCGCGGGCATCTCGGACAAATTCACGGTCCTGCGCTCGCTGAATACCTTGTCGAGCGATCACGGCGTCGCGGGGACAATCGGCCTCACCGGTAGCCCTGCGGGCGGTGTCGGCCTCGATGGCAAACCTCTACCCGGTTCGCCGCGGCCTGCCACGGGTTCGGTCGTTGCCAAGCAACTGATGGCGAACGGTCACCGGTCGCAACTCGGCTCGCCGTTCCTCGTCGTGGGCGGAAAATTGCATCAAGGGAAGAAGGCGATCATCGGCGAAGGCGGTGGCCCACTCGGACCGGCGTACGACCCGTTCCGCCTCGAATACGACCCCGTACATGGCACGAAAGTCCCGGCTCTGGCGCTACCCGCCGACTTGACACCCGAACGGCTCGCCGACCGCCGTCGGCTGATGCTCGCGCTGTCCGGTGCCGACCGCCAACGCGAAGCGGCACGAGCGACCGGCGTGCTAGA
>JANXNT010000686.1 GCA_025353985.1 Limnoglobus sp. | reverse complement strand
TCCCTCGCTAGCGCGTCGGGCTAACAAAACGCATCAGAAACTCACCGGCCTCACAGAAGCCAGCGACAGAAACTCAGCCCCCGAGATGTTCCTATGATTCGGTATGCGATCACTTTCCTGAGCCTGTTCCTCGTTGCGTGTTCGGCGTTCGCGCAAGATTTGAACGAGAAGAACGAGCAGACGATGAAGGCCGCGGCCGCGAAGGTCGCCCCTTCGGTCGTGAAGATCGAAACGGCGGGCGGCACCGATACGGCGGGTGCGCCGGCGGGTGGCGTGCGGAAGGGCCGCGGCCCCACCACGGGCGTGATCGTGGCCGCCGATGGCTACATCCTGACGAGCGCCTTCAACTTTGCGAACAAGCCTTCGGACATTTTCGTGACGATCCCCGGTCGTCCCACGCGGCTTGTGGCCAAGGTGATTGCGAACGATACGACGCGGATGCTGACACTATTAAAAGTCGATGCGAAAGACCTTCCCTTGCCAATCGCGGTGCCAAACAAGGAACTCCAGGTCGGCCAGTGGTCGCTCGCGTTGGGGCGGGCGCTGATGCCCGAAGTCGATACGCCACCGTCAATGAGCGCAGGGATTATCAGCGCACTCGGTCGCATTTCGGGCAAGGCGATTCAGACTGACGCCAAGGTGTCACCGGTGAATTATGGCGGGCCGCTCATCGCGATCGATGGCCGCGTGCAAGGCATTCTCGTACCCGCGTCGCCGCGTGGCGAAGCGGAGACGGCGGGCGTCGAATGGTACGATTCCGGCATCGGCTTCGCGATCCCTCTCGAAGACATTTTCGCGATCCTGCCGAAATTGCGCGAAGGCAAAGACCTTCGCCGTGGCCTAATCGGCATCACCTCGCAGAGCCAGGAATTGTACCTCGACGATGTCGTCGTCGGTCGCGTCAATGCCGATTCCGCCGCGGCGAAAGCGGGGATAAAAGTCGGCGACAAGGTCATCGCAATCGATGGCAAACCGGTCGCGAATTACACGCAACTCATGCACATTATGGGGCCGAAGTACGAAGGCGATTCGGTGGCGATCAAGGTGATTCGCGATAGCAAAGAGATGGAATTTCCCGTGAAACTATCCGGTGCCGTGACCGCGTTCGCGAACCCGTTCATCGGAATCTTGCCGATGCGCGACGACCCGGAACTCGGCGTCGAGATCCGTTTCGTCTTCCCACAAAGCCCTGCCGAGGAAGCGGGCCTAAAGCCCGGCGACCGGATTTTGAAGATCGCCCCCGTCGGCGTTCCCGGCCAACCGGTTCCACCAATGGCTCCGATTCAGGGCCGAACGCAGATGTCGGCCATCGTCAACAAGTTCGCGGCCGGCGATGAAGTGAAGATCGAAGTGAAGCGGAAAGATGGTGGTAAAACCGAGACGAAAACGCTACGCCTGACGGCCGTGCCGGAGACGCTGCCTACTGCGTTGCCGTTGCCTTCGACATTCGAGAAAGCCCTCGACAAGCCGAAGACACTCGCAGGTGGGCCGATGGCAGTTCCCGTGAAGCCGAAGGATCCACCGAAGGCTGACGAGAAGAAAGATGAAGAGAAGAAAGAACCGGAACTCGGACTGTT
>JANXNT010000664.1 GCA_025353985.1 Limnoglobus sp. | reverse complement strand
GTCACCGTGCCGCCGGGAGCGGTAATCACCAGTGGTCCGGTCAATGCGAGTGGCGACACGCGGAACGAGACTTGCGTGTCCGATAGAATCTTGAATTCGTCGGCCGGAACCCCACCGATGGTCGCGCCCGTTGCTCCGGTGAATGCGATACCTGTAACGACGACGATCGTCCCCGACGCACCGGTCAGCGGCGTGGCACTGAACGCCAGCGGTGCGGGCGACGGATTGAGAATAAAGCGTGCCGAGGTCGTAAACAGTGGCACGTCGAGCGGGTCGAGCGTTTTGCGTTTGACGGTGACGACATCGACTGGGCCGCTGACGGCTCCGGCCGGGACTGTGGCCGTAATCGTCGCGTCGTTGATCACCGTGATCGACTGCGATGGAACCTGGCCGCCGCCTAGCTTCGAGAACAGCACTTGCTGCGTACCGAGCAAGCCCGTTCCTGTGAACGTCACGAGCGTGCCGACCACACCAGAGACGGGATTCGTCAGCGCCGCCGATGAAATGATCGGGGTTGGCGATGGTTGAATGACAACCGTGCCCGCCGCTTGGCCGCCGAGCGTGAACACGTAAAAGTTACCCGTCGATGCCCCAACGGGAACCGTAATCCGCACCGTCGTATCGTTGAGAATGTCGAACTGCGTGGCCTTAATGCCAAACGCATCGAGTGGGCTACCGAACAGAATCTTATTGACGCCCGTCAGGCCGGTACCGTTCACGATCACTGTCGTGTTCTGGACGGCACCGGCGATTGGGCCGACCGTCGGAACCGGCGATGGCGTGATCGTGAATGTCAACGGGGCCGATGCGCCGCCACCCGTGTTCACGACGACGGGGTACGTGCCCGGTGACAACTGCGGAATCACCGCCACAATCGTGTTATCGTTGAGGATCGTGAACTTCGTAACCGGATTCCGCGCCACGGTCACGCCCGTAGCCGAACTCAGATTGCTACCGTTGATCGTGACGTTTGTCCCTGCCACGCCGCTATTCACTGACAGCGAGTTGACGAGCGGGGCCGCCGGTGTGTTGATGCGGAATTCTTGCGAGAAGGCGTTGCCGCCCGACGCTTGCACTTGAATCTGCCCCAGCGAGGCCGTGGCGAACGCGGGTACTTTCACCGTGATCGACGTGCCCAAGTCATTGACTGTGAATTCGGTCGTCGAGAAGCCCGATGCGCCTGCGGTGGAGTTGAAGCGTACGAGGAACGTCCCGGTGAAACCGACCCCCGTGAGCGTGATCGTATCGCCCGGTAGACCCGATGTGACTGTCAGCGGATCGATAACGGGCGGCGGGTTCGTCACGACGACGAAGTTGCGGCTCGTCGTGTCCGAACCAGTCGGGTTGACGATGCGAATCGGGCCAGTGGTCGCACCCGTTGGCACGAAGGCTTCGATCCGCTCATCGACCGTGCCGATGCCGAGAACTTGGAACTTGCTCGAAGGCAAGCTGTTGAACAACACTTGCTGAGTACCCGAGAATCCCGTACCGCGGATCGTGACCTTCTGGCCGGCGGTGGCGGCACTCGGGAAGAAGTTCGAAACGATATCCAACTGCGGTTCGGGTGCGGGCAGAATCACGACCGTTTCGCCGACTAACCCACCCGATGGGAACACGCCGCCCGGCGAGAACACTTGCACCGGCCCCGTGACAGAGCCGCCTGGAACGACGACTTCCACGGTCTGATCGTCGATGACCTTGAACTTGCCCTGCACGAGCGTCGTGCCGAGTTTGTCCGCGTAGAACGCCACCGACGACGTACTCAGGAGGTTGCTACCTCGGAGCGTGAGCGTCGTGCCGACTTGGACTTCGCCACCACGTGCCGTCGTTGGCGTGAAATACGGCGAAGCCGTCGGATCGCTCGGGGTTGTGGCACCGAGTTCGAGGATCTGGCCGCCACCGGGGGCGGCCCCGATGAAGTAGTTCGGCGAGAACGCATCGTAAAACACCGGCACCGTGAAATCCCCGAATTCGCCTCGCGGAAGCACTGGCGATGCACGTGCAGCGACTTTCGATGGATTCGGCGTATCGGCGATGTGGACGCCGTCGTGTCGATTGAACCGGATGAGGTTCCCGCGATCCGGCGTGACGGGGCTGCCGATGAAGTTGCTCGACGAGCCGTTGAGGATCTCGATACCGTTGTGGTTTGGGATCGCTGTTGTGCCGGTGACATCCGTGCCGATGAAGTTCGCTTGAATCAGGTTCTGTTTGGTACCCGGATCCATCAGACGGATGCCTGGCCCAACGGCGGCCCCCGTCAGATCGCGTTCCCGACCGAGGGCATCTGGCGCGATCAAGAAGTCTTTGCGAAACTCGGGCGTACCCGAGATAATATTGCGGTTGATGTCGACCGAAACCGGGATCCCACCGACGGGATTGGCGTTGTTGTAGCGAACGATGACGCCGCCATCGCCGATGAGCCGACCGCCCGCGTCGAGTAAAGGCACACCGCCACTGGTGGTCGTTCCGCCGATCGTGTTGTTATTCGCACCGCTCGAAAGAATGATACCGCCGAGAACGTGCTTCGCGTTCGCAACGGGTGTTGGCCCGCTGTTCGTCAACTCGTCCGGCGTACTCGGTGGACGGGCGCTCAAAATGATCGGATCTTGGTTCCAACTCTTCGTGCCGGTGATATCGGTGTTGATCCAGTTACCGATGACGATGTTGTTTTTCGCGTTGTTGCCGATGAAGTTGATCGCCGCGCCTGGGAAACCCGTAATCACGAAGCCGCGAACGACGTTGTTCTGCCCCGTAATATACATCGCCCCGATCTCGTTCGGGAACGCACCGGGGTTGGGGTCGGGCAGCAGCTGAACGATCGGCCGCGTACTCGCCTTGTCGTTGCGAGGCTGCGTCGTCGCGTCGATGCTGACCCCCGCTGGGTCGGTCAAGTCCGGCAAGGTCGTGGCGAGCACGATCGGGTAGTAGTTTTCGCTCGTCTGGCCGGGAATCGGCCGTACCGACGGGCTACGCGGGATATTGAACTCGACCCGGTCGAAACCGGGGTTCGAGTTCGCCGCGATGATCGCATCTCGCAACGACAAGCCACCGACCGTGTCGCGCTTGCTATCGAGAATGTTCGTAACGACGAACGTGGCGGGTACGGCTCGATCCTCGAGTTGAATGAACTCGGGGAGCATTCTCGTGGCAATCGTCGGGCCGAAGGCCGGCTTGCGATCGCCTAGAACACGTTTGGTGAAGCCTCGAAATCGGGCGAACCGAGAACCCATGGTTCGTTCCTCTTGCTGGGATGATGACGCTGAGTGTGTGGTGGAATGCGGACTGAGTCCGTCCGTCGATTAGACGGATCGACGAGCCGAACGGTTTGGTCCGTCCGAATCGATTTTTCGAACCGGCACGAACGGCCAGGCGCATTCTCAAGAGTAATGTAGCCGATAACCGGCGCGAACCGCGTGTCGGAATGGTCGAGTGACCGCAGAAACATGCCAGGATTTCGCGCAGCGAATGCGTTGCACCGTCCGCCCCGACCACGACGAATGCGCCCATCCGCACGGCTCGACCGGTCCGGTCGGAGAATGTCGCGCGGTCGGGACAATCCGCGCGCAATTCGCGTAATTTCGCTCAAGTCGAAGCGCCGCGCAACACTTGGCGCAGCAGTTCGTACATCGCTTGTGGCGAATCTTCCTCTGCGCGTAGCCGGATGTTCGCGTTGCGCTCGTCGACGACTTTCACGCGGCCACCGGACTGCTTCACGAACGCATCCGCCTTCGCGCGGTTCTTGTACCAGAACACCAGATCCTTGCCGTCGCGGTTGACGCCTGCGATCTGCCAGCGCACGCAATGCAGGCGGATTTCCGTCGTCCGCAACAGCCACGAGACTGGCTCGGGTGGCGTTCCGTAACGGTCGTGTAACTCTTGCCGAAAGTCGTCGAGTTTCTTCACGTCGCGCAATCGCGCCAGACGGCGATACACTTCCAATCGCAATTTTTGCGCAGGGACATAATCGCGAGGCAGGAACGCGGGCCATGGCAGATCGACGTGGACTTCCACCGGCACTTTCGGCGGCAGGTTCTTCAGTTGCCGAACCGCGTTCTCCAGAAGCTGGCAGTACATCTCGTAGCCCACCGCCGCGATGTGCCCGCTCTGTTCCGTGCCCAGAATGTTTCCCGCGCCGCGAATCTCCAAGTCCCGCATCGCGATTCGGAACCCGGCCCCGAGTTCCGAAAATTCCTCGATCGCTTTCAGTCGCTTCTGCGCGTTCCCGGAAATCAGCTTCGTCGGATTCACGATCAGGTACGCATGCGCACGCAGTTTTTGCCGACCGACGCGGCCCCGTAACTGGTGCAAATCTGCGAGGCCGTACATATCCGCATCGTCGATGAATATCGTGTTCGCGTTCGGGATATCCAGCCCGCTTTCGATGATCGTCGTCGCCACCAGAATGTCGGCGTCCTTGTTCAAAAACGACACCATCGCATGTTCGAGTTGGTGTTCGTTCATCTGCCCATGGCCGACGACGACTTTCGCCTCGGGCACCAGGATCTTCAGTTTCGTCGCGATATCGTGGATATCGTGAACGCGGTTATGCACGAAATACACCTGCCCGCCGCGGTTCATCTCACGCAGAATCGCGTGGCGTATCAGTTGGTCGTCCCAGCGAACGATGCGCGTCTCGACCGGTTGGCGTTCGGGTGGCGGCGTCTCGAGGTTCGAGATTTCGCGGATGCCCAACAGTGCCGCGTGTAGCGTCCGTGGGATCGGCGTCGCCGTCATTGTCAGCACGTGGACCGTCGCCCGCAGTCGCTTCAGTTTCTCTTTGTGCTCGACGCCGAAACGCTGTTCCTCGTCGATAATCACCAACCCGAGTTCCTTGAACGACACGTCGCCACTGACGACGCGGTGCGTACCGATGATGACATCGACGCCGCCTTCGCTGACTCGCTTCAGAATCTCGCGCGTCTGCCCCGCTGTTTTGAACCGGCTCACCGATTCCACCGTGAACGGATACTCGGCGAACCTCTGGCTGAACGTGCGGAAATGTTGCTCGGCAAGGATCGTCGTCGGCACGAGAATCGCGACTTGCTTGCCGTTGTCGATGCACTTAAATGCGGCCCGAATCGCGACTTCGGTTTTGCCGTAACCGACATCGCCGCAGATGAGCCTGTCCATCGGCTTCGGCTTTTCGAGGTCGCCCTTCGTATCGGCAATCGCAGTGAGTTGGTCGGGCGTTTCCTGGTACGGGAACGCGGCTTCGAACTCGCGCTGCCAGTCGGTGTCGGCGGGGAACGACCAACCCGGAATCGCCGCCCGCACCGCCTGAATCTGGATCATCTCGGCGGCCATGTCCATCACGGCTTCGGAGACTTTATCCTTCTTTCGCCCCCACGACGTGCTCCCCAGCTTCGACAGTTCCGGCATCGACTGCGTGCCGCCGACGTATTTCTGAATCAGATCGACCCGCGACGCCGGCAGGTACAACAGCACGCCTTCGCGAAACTCCAAAATGATGTTTTCTTCGAGTCCCGTCAGCGAACGCGCGTCATCGTCATCGCCTGCCGTATCTTGGCCGGTGCCGCCTTTCTCCAACATCCGCATCCCGCGAAAGCGTGCGATACCGTGCGCGATATGCACGACGTAATCGCCTTCGCTCAGCGACAGAAAACTATCGATGGCGCGCGATTCGATCTGCCGCGTCGGCGCACGTCCCGGAGTTTTGACACCGGGCGCGAGCAAGTCTTTGTGAAAGAGTTCGTGACTGCCGACGACCACCACGCCCTTGCCCACGAGGCGAAACCCTGCACGCACGTGCCCTGTGACTAGCGACAATCGCTGCGACTCCGCGAGCTTTCCCGCTTTCAGAACCTCGGTTAATCGGTGAACTTCGGCCTCGGTCTGGCAGGCGATGAGCACGCGATCCGACCCGCCGACCGCATCGAGTTCATCGCGCACCCGCTGCACGTTCCCGCTAAATCGCTCGACCGATTCCACACGCAGGTGCCACGTTTCCTCCATCGACGCCCGTGGCATCGCCGTCACGATCACCGTCGGAAACCGCATCAGTTGCGCGAACGCCCCTTCAACGGAAAATAATCCCGTCGGGTCGCTG
>JANXNT010000636.1 GCA_025353985.1 Limnoglobus sp. | reverse complement strand
ATCGGCATTCCCGTCGCGATCATTGGCTCGGTTTCGCTCGCGGCACGGCGAGGCATCATCATCAAAGATCCGGCCGTTCTGGAAAAGATCGACACGTGCAAAACCGCCATCTTCGACAAGACGGGTACACTCACGTACGGGCACCCGAAACTCACGGAAGTGCTTCCCGGTAAGGGTTTCCGCAAAGACGAAGTGCTGGCTGCGGTGGCGAGTCTGGAACGATATTCGCGGCACCCGCTGGCGGCGGCCACGATTAATGCGGCGAGCGAAGCGGGGCTGAAACTCGCCGAAGCGAGCGAGGTCAGCGAACGACCTGGCGAGGGGCTGCGCGGCAACATCGGCGGTAAAGTCGTGCAAGTCACGAGCCGCAAGAAGCTCGTCGCGCAATCGCCTGCAGTCGCCGAATTGCTACCTCCGCTGGCCGGTGGCCTCGAGTGCATGACGGTCATCGACGGCCACTACGCCGCGACGTTTCAGTATCGCGACGAACCGCGTGCCGAGGGCAAAGCGTTCATCCGGCACTTGAAGCCACACCACGGATTCGAGCGGGTGTTGCTAGTGTCCGGGGATCGCGAATCCGAGGTGCGGTACCTCGCGGAGAAGGTCGGCATTACCGAAGTTTACGCAAGCCAAAGCCCCGAGCAGAAGCTGACGCTGGTGCGAGAGGAAACTCAAAAAGCGGCCACCGTGTTCATGGGCGATGGCATCAACGACGCGCCCGCACTGACCGCCGCCACGGTCGGCATCGCATTCGGCCAAGGCAGCGATGTCACGGCCGAAGCCGCTGGGGCTGTGATCCTCGAAAGCTCGCTGGAACGCGTCGACGAGTTAATGCACATCGGCCGCCGGATGCGCACGATCGCGCTGCAAACCGCCATCGGCGGCATGGCACTGAGCCTCGTCGGAATGCTCCTCGCCGCCGCCGGGTATTTGCCACCCGTCGCCGGCGCAGTCGCGCAGGAAGTGATCGACGTGCTCGCCGTCTTAAACGCGCTACGCGCCTCGTTCACGCCGCGCGTGCTGACAGATTATTAGGCACTTGATAAAATTCCGGTAGGATCCTCTCGCTCTCGCGTTTTTGAAGTTGCGAGATAAAATCTCGGATACTCGCTTTTATA
>JANXNT010000631.1 GCA_025353985.1 Limnoglobus sp. | reverse complement strand
CAGATGTTTTCACGCGGCTCGGGAACAGACTTTCAAGCGTACTTTGGCTCGGCACGTAGATGCGATCGCCGGGACGGAGTTGATAATTCGTCGTGGTGTCGCCGAGTTGCACGATTTGCGGATAGCAAACAGGCAAAATTTCCTGGCAGCCATCGGGTTGCGAGGGGCGTACGAGAATCAGCTTGCGTTCCTGGGCTTTGTGCGTCAAACCACCGGCGGCCATCAGGCCATCGAGAACGGTTTCGCGGCCACTCAGCGGGTATGAACCGGGCGAGTTGACTTCGCCGAGTACGTAAAAGACTTTGCTCTGCCGACCGATGAGCCTTACCGTAATCGCGACGTCTTTCTTCTCTTTCGCCTTCACGAGTTGCCGGACTTCGAGTTCGATCGCGGCGGGCGTTTTACCGAACACCAGCAGGCGACCGTACTCGCCGAGTTCGATGTTTCCATCGGGCAGAACGGGTTGATCGGCAGGGATGCGGATCGGCGAATCGAGATCGGCAGTTTGAATGAGAAGCACATCGCCCGGTTCGACGAAGTACTCGGCAAGTGGCGTTTTCGCGAGTTCGCGCGGCAGGCTTGGCGGTGGCACGTTCCGGTCGCGGAACGCCTCGGCCTCCGGTATCAGCTTGTACGCGGGTGATGTGAGTCCGAACGTCTGCCCGAGGGTACCGCAGCCCGTTTGCATCAGCGTCACAAGTGTAAAAACAACGAAACCGACCCACGACATCTTGCCACGCATAACCGAACTCCGTGCGGAACCTTTCCTGTTTTATCGGTCGTTCGGATTGTCGGAGAATAGCCGAACTTACGGAGTTTGCCGTAACGCCGTCGGTTGCAGTGGCGCGACGGTTCCGAATATCGATTGTCGCAAAAAGTACCGTATCGTTTCTTCGGTGAACAGCGCGGCCGCATTCACGTGTGTTTGCGGGTTGGATACCGTGCCCGACACAGCGAGTCGTACCGTACGGTTCGAGAGGATGCTGCTAATTTGGCCGATGATCTGGATCGGTAACGGTGTCGCCAGCCGAACGAGTTGTAGGCTCGTTTGCCGTAAAACCGCGTCATTTACGCCAATTTGCCCCGTGCGAACGATCACATTGAGCGCGAGTCGGCCATCGATTCCCACGGTGCCATCGGCGTAAAGATCCGCCGTCGCATTCGCGAGAGTGAGCCGTTCGATACGGAAGACGCCACGCGACAACCGCCCACGAATTTCGCCCGCATCGAATGGTTTGAGCAACGCCGCCGGGGTAACAAACGGCGTGATCCGGTCGAGAACGGGCAGTTCGCGCACCGATGCCTGCGCGATGTTCGCTAGCAATGTCGCGGAAACATCCTCCGCCGAAAGCACATTCTCGCCCTGTATATCGATGCGTCCGGTCACACGCGCGTTACCGAAGTAGTTCGATTGTTTGAGTTCAGTGAACACGTTGCCGAGTTGCACGTTCGTGAAGAGGATCTGCCCGTTGAGATGCCCGCTCGCGCCCCATTGGGACTCGAGTTTCGCCGTCACGCGGCCGTTGCCGATCATCCCATTCGCATCGCGAATCACCAACTGGCCGCCGCTCGTACTCGTTGTGAACGTAAACGGCACGCGCACATCGGTGGCCGTCAGCCCGGCGACACGACCGCGATTTAAGCCGAGCGAACCCGTCGCGCGGAACTCCGGCCAGAACTTCCCGCGTACCGTCAGCGATGCACCCCCTTCGATGAGATCGGGCCGGTCGGTAAACGCTTTTAACAAACGTCCGAGATCGGCGCGTTCGATATCGAGCCGGAAAAAGTTACGCGACGGGTCTTCCAAACTCGCGCGTACTTTTGCGCGAATCGTACCACCGGCGATGGGGCCAACGGCATCGGAGGCTTCGAACAAGCCGTTCCGCAACGCGATTCGTCCCTGAATTTCCGAGATCAAACGGCTACGGCCCCAGCCTAACCCGCGAAACGAGTAACGTCCCGTACCGTTGTTGAAGTCCGATGCAAAATCGAACGAGAGATCGACGCGCCCACGCAACGGCACGGCACGGAGCCGCAGCACTTCGGTCAATCGCGCGAGATCGATCCCGCGTAACCGCAGCGAACCATTTTCGTCTTTCGGTGCTTTCTGTTCTGGGTAACGACCGTTGATTTCGAACGACCCGCCGAGTGTTTTCCCTTCGAGTTCGTACTTCAACACGCTATCGAGCAGCGAGAGTTTGCCTGTCAGCTTCGATGCCGGTATGCCTTGCACTGTGAGTTTGTCTGCGGTCACGTTGACATCGGCAGTGGTCGCGCGGGCTTCGTTCGCTTTCGCCGCAGGAATCGCGCCGATCACTTGCCCCGAGAGTTGACCTGTTACTCGCACCGGCAGTTTGGGAAACGATTTGGCAATCGCAGTCGCATCGACATCGTTGAAGGTTAAATTCAGATCGCCCTTTGCACTTGGAATCAGTGGCAGATCGGTGGACCCAGTGAGCTTTCCGCCGAAAATTGATGCCGAAAGTTCGCTGACCGTGACGCGCTCGGGGCTGACTTTCCACTTCGCGGACAGCGTGCCGGGTGGCGAATCGCCCGTCGTTAGCTCACTCGCGGAAATCGTCCCAGAAGCCGAGATGGCAACGGGGTTCAACGTGCCGACAATCGTTGCATCGGTCGTTAATTTTCCCTTAATCGCTACCGGCAACGATAGTTCGGGTACCAGTTTTTGCAGTTCGCTAATGTCTTGCGGCAACGTTCGCAACGCCGCTCGAAATGCGTACTTTTCCACGATGGCAAGCGTGGCATCGCCGGTGACTGGAATGCCTTCGACGATGGCCGATACATCGGAAAGTGTCGCGTTGCCGCCTTTCAAAGTGAGTTTCAATTTGGCACTGCGAACAGAACGTTGGAACACCGTCAATTGTTCAGCATCGAGGTTCGCGTTGGCGGTCCACTTCGTTTGGTCCCGCAGGTCGTTTACGGCACTGCGAAATGCAATCTTGCCACTCACGGCACCCGCAACGGGCACGCCACCCGGCATCGCTTTGAACACTTCGCCGAGCGGCAAGTTCGTCAATTCCAGATCGGCTTTCAGGTCGCCGCGCGGTTCGATGGCGGCGGTGGCCGTCCCCTTAAACTCGCCGCGTTTCTTGGTGGCATCGTCCGTTACGATCGCTCCTTTTAGCTCCGTGAGTGTCAGTTTGCCATCGACATACACCACGTTCGCCGAAAGATCCCGGACTTGCAAACCTTCGAAACGCATCGCCTCCGATGTGAGTTGGCCGCGGAAAATGTACCCCTTCGAACTCGTGGCATTGCCGATTTCCACGGACATACTCGCGACGATCGTCACTTGGCCTTCGAGTCGATAATCGAGTTTGATGTTCAGTTTTTCGAGCAATTCGCCGATGGCGACATCTTTGAGCGTGATCTTCGCCGACGCCGTCGTTGGCTCCGCATTCGGTTGCGTCGCGAACAACGGAGCGGACGTTAAGAGGACGAATAATGCACAAGTCATCGGTGAGCCTAAATAGACAACGGTTTCGTCTATCAGATTCATCGGCAATTTCGCTGCCAAACGACCACGAAAGCGCCAACGAGAAGTAAAACATGAGAGAAGCCAGATTTTCACTACGAAACAGACGAAAAACACGAAAGCAGAATTGTTCATTTTTCGTGTGATTCGTGTTTTTCGTGGTTAATTGCGGAATTTCCTAAATTGTTTCGCGTTCGATTCGGTAAAAGTATTCGAACAAAAACAGTGTGGTGGCTGCCCCGAAGAGGTGCCAGAGCCAGTGCGTTCCCATCGGCCAATCGACGACGTTTGCACCGTCGATGAGCCGAAAGA
>JANXNT010000567.1 GCA_025353985.1 Limnoglobus sp. | reverse complement strand
CATTGATGGGTGAACGCCCCGCGCTTCGCTACGCAAAGCCTGCGCGGCGCGGCTAAACGAAGAAACTGGTATCGCGCGGTTCCGCTTGTAATGCTCGCGGGAGTTCATTCGCGGGAATCGCGGCGCTTTCGCGGTGGCTTCATTCGCGTCTCTCGACTAAATTTCATGTAAGCCTTTGCGCAAGCGTGGCCCGAACAATGCCTGCGGAGTGGGAGCTGACAACCCGATGACACTACCTCGTGTGACGATCCTTTACAACGAACCGACACTGCCCGTCGATCACCCCGATGCGGAGTCCGAATACGACATTCTCTACACCGCAGACATCGTGGCGAAGGTGCTCATCGACGCGGGACTACCGGTGTCGCGGCTCGGGATCACCAGCGATCCCGCTGCGCTCTTATTCGGCTTGAAGCAACAATCGCCCGATGTCATTTTCAATTTGTACGAAGGCATGGCATCGTGGGGGAACACCGAGGCGTTCGTCTCCGGCATCCTCGAATTGCTGCAAATTCCGTTCACCGGATCGCCGACGCAGCCGATCCTCATCGGCAAATCGAAGCCGCTGACGAAGCAGATGCTCGCGGGTGCGGGACTGCCGACGGCGCGGTTCTTCGTCGTCGATCAACTGCCGATGCCACCGTGCGATCTGCCGTGGCCCGTGATCGTGAAGCCCGGCAAAGAAGACGCGAGCATCGGCATCGATCAAGGGAGCGTCGTTACGAATCAGGAACACCTCGAAGAGCGCGTCGCACACATTATGCTGGCATACGGTGCGCCAGTTCTCGTCGAACAATTCGTCTCCGGCCGCGAGTTCAACGTGCCGATCTGGGATCGCACGGGCACACCGGAAGCGTTGCCGTTCACCGAGATTTTGTTCCTCGAACAAGATGGCCACGACCCGCTCTGGCCGATCGTCAGCTTCGATGCGAAGTGGAAGCCGGCTTCGCGCGACTTCAAAGCGACACCCGCGAAGAACCCGGCCGAAGATGTGTCGGTGGAACTGCACGCGAAGGTTTCGGCGATCTGCGTGAAGGCGTACGAGTTGCTCGGCTGCCGCGATTACGGCCGCGTCGATCTGCGATTGTCGCCTGCCGGCGATCCGTACATTCTCGAAGTGAATCCGAACCCGTGCATCAGCCCGTTGGCCGGTTTGGCGGCGGCACTCGAAACGGCGAAGGTGCCATACTCCGAGTTCATTTTGTCGGTGCTGCGTTCGGCGTTACGCCGCGGGCCGAAGCCCGAACTCGCAGATGCGGTCGGCGCAACTTCATTAGCGAAGGAAATGAAAACACTGCCAGCACAAGCGAAACGCGGTTGGAGCGTGCGGGAGGCTAGGAAGACCGACGTCGATGATCTCATCGAACTGCTCGACGCCGCCGAAGGCATTTCCGTCGCCGAACGTGCCGCCATCGGCAAGCAACTTCGGTTGCGCAGTCGCAAGAAAGACTGGGGCGGTGCGACGATTCTCGTGCTCGCTGGCCGGACGCGGCTCGGCGGGTTCGCGATGGTCAATGGCTCGCACCCGATCCACGGCAACGTGCAACTGGAGATGATCGTCGTCGATCCTTCTCTGCGTCGCACCGGCCTCGCGCACATGCTTCTGAACGCGATCGAAACGGGGCTGTCCGCATCGGGCGTCCACATGGTGTTCGCCGAACTGACATCGGGCGCGACCGCATCGAGCACGCGACAATTGTTGTCGTCGACTGGCTTTCAACCGGCGGGGGAAGTCGCCGAGTTTTTCAAAGATGGCTGCTCACGTCTCACGTTGGCGAAGGTGCTCCCCGCCCCACTGACGCCGATCGTTGCCATCGTCGAACCATTAAAAACCATCGCCGCCCCCTTGATCGGTTGAGCGAGTTCATACATAGCCATTACGGAACCGACACACTCAGAAGGATGCAATAGCGGCACATGGAGACGACAACTGGCGAATCGGAGACGGAGTTTCTCGAAGGCGACGACGAAGCAATCGTTGAGGACGCACCGTCGTTGCCACTTTCGCGGGCGTACCCGAGCCGTTACGGCGCGCCGATTCTCGACCGCGTCAACCCGCTCATCTTCTCGCTGACGTACTTCGCGCACTGCATGCAGTGCGAGTTCTGCAACGATTCGTGCTGCCAGTTCGGGGCCGATATCGAGATCCCGCGCGTGCGTGCCATCGAAGAACATCAGGCCGAGTTGGAAAAATATATCGGCATTCCACGCAGCGAATGGTTCCGCGAAGACCCCGAGGATTTCGGTACGTTGCCCGAAGCCGAATACCCTGGCGGCGAGTATACCCGCACGAGCGTGATCCCGTTGCCCGAGGGTCGCTCGGCACACAACGAGGAAGCCTGCGTGTTCCTCGACCCCGTGGGCCGCGGTTGCCGCTTGCACCGCTTCGCGCTCGAACGCGATATCGACGTCCACGAAATTAAGCCGCTTGTCTGCTTGCTGTTCCCGATGTCGTTTGCCGATGGCGTGCTGAAACCGGCGTACGAGTTCGAAGTCGACGACATTGTCTGCCAGGGTCCGGGGCCGACGCTGTACTCGGCGGCACGCGAAGATGCGCTCTATTACTTCGGCCCAGAGATGATTGCTGAACTCGATGCATTAGCCCTCGAATACGCCGTTCCCGTAGCGGATCGTAACGAGAGAACGGTTTCGCTACCGATGACTTCCTGAATCGACGCTTCGAAAAGCGCCCGTTCCGCTTGACAGTCTGCCTTCGAAACTCAACAATCACCAGAAGCCTTCGGTCGATACCGTTTGGCGTACCGGCCCTGTGTGCGAGGAACTAACATGTCATCCCAAGCTCGTCGTCAGCGGCTCGTGGTCGAGGACATCGGCGATGTCACCGTGGTCAACTTCGTCGATAAGAAGATTCTCGACGAACAGAACATTCAGATGATCGGCGACGATCTCTTCCGGCTCGTCGATGAAC
>JANXNT010000559.1 GCA_025353985.1 Limnoglobus sp. | reverse complement strand
GCTTTCGGTGAACCCGTGAACGGTTACGCGTATAAGTTTCGTCCTTGGCATTCGCTAGGTCGCCGAAAACGATGCGATCATTGCCCGTGTTACCCGTAAACGTGATGTTGCCGAGGACGTTATCGAGTGTCGCATTGTCGCTAATCGCAACGCGATTCGCGGCCACGCCGCCGATGATGTCGAGGTCGGTTTCGGCACCGGAATCATTCCCCCGCACGAGCACATCGATAATCAAAGCGGGATTTTTCGGGTCGCGCGTTTTGAGCTTGCGACGCATCAAATCGAGGGTTTCGACCGTAGGTCCGTTGGCTTTTTCAATCTTCGTTTTGGTCACCGTATACGTCTGGCCTTGGGCACCATTAATATCATCGACGATCAAGGAGTCGATGCCAGCACCGCCGGTTACAAACACATTCGTGATGACGCTGTCGAGTCCTTTTTGGCTCGTACCGATGTTAACGGTATCGCTGCCGCCGTTGCCGAAGAGGCTCGTTTTCGTTGCGGTCGCCGATGTCGCGTCGATTTGCACCGTGTCGGACGCATCCGTGGCTTTCAGCGTATACTCGGTAATCGACTTCGAATACACGGTCGTCAGGCCATTGACGACGCCGAGCCGCATGTCGAAACCCGGGTTGTCGCTGAGGCCGAGAACGTAGCTCCGCGGCCCCGTTCCCGTGTCGTCCAAGTACGTCAGCTTCGCTTTACCCGCCTCACCATTGATATGCACACTCGTCTGGATCGGGTCGAACCCGCCCGCACCCGCACCGACATACACTTCGTCCAAACCATCGTTCGCATTAATAAACATCCCACCGCCATTCAGAGTCGCCGGCCCCTTCTCGACGCGAATCACATCGGCACCCGACCCCGCATTCAGATTGTATTTCTCGAGGTTCTTGGAGTGGACCCCTGACTGGTTCTGCATCGCGCCGCCATTGTTGGTGGCGCGACTCAAAGTCATATCCCAGCCAGCATCTAACGGCAGGCCAATCGTATAGTGGTGACCATCGCCGGTGGCCGCCTCTTCGTGAATCTCAATCTCGTCATTGCCATTGCCGAACCCCGGTGCACCACCATCACCATCGATTCGAACGATGCCAATATCACCATTCGGAACAGCCCCTTGTAAGCCATAAATGATAAATTTATCGTCTCCGCCACGCCCAACCAGTGTGACTTCCTTAGTACCCGTTAAACCGAGCGGCCCTTCAATACGGAAAGTCTCGTTATCTCCGTTTGAACCACGAATGGTAAGCGACTTTATATTGCTTGCTGGCGCGGAGTAATACTTGCCGTTCAAGGAGTTATCTGCGGAACCAGAAATGATTAATTCTAAATTTACACCATTACGCTTTGCAACGATAGTAATGTTTTCGTTTACGGCGTCGAGGCCTAGCACTTGTTGATTCATGTCCAGTACAAGATCATACGCAGGGTTTGCAGGATTCAAGACACTTTGAAGTGCAGCATTACCGATCGTCATGCTTAAATTGGTGGCAAACCCGAATTGTCCGAAACTGGAATTCGTTGCAACGTTGCCATCTCCACTTGCGTTTGACGCAAGCACACCGGCGATAAGATTTGCACCGACGAAGGCAGGACCACCGGAATCACCCGATGCATTGGATGCTTCCGCTGCACCCAAACCGGGATTTGCAATCTTAAATAAAGCCCCAAGTGGATCAATGTTGGCGAGACCACCCGGATCATTGAGCCTATCGAAGTCGAACATGAGATTCATTGAATGGGTCGGGTGCCATTGAGTTGCGCTAGCATCGAAGCGATTTTGTCCAGTACGCTTGATCCCGCTTGCAACAGTATCCCCAGTGGCACCAACACCAGATCTTCCGTAGCCAACCATAGTGAACTGCTGCCCTACCGCGTCCGCTAAACTCAATCCGTACTGCTGAGCAGTGAAAGGCGCGACAAGCAACCGGTCTGGCGAAGGATCCGTCTGATCCACTAGTAGCATGATGCCAACATCGTTGATAAAATCCGCATATGCGGAGTGACGAATTTGATATTGAGCACCGCCCCCCACATTCGCGGGAACATTGATTCTGATCGGAATGGGGTTGCCGCCGCGTTGCAAATTGAACCAAACATTTGAGGGCGTTTCACCGATGTTATGCGCCACCGTAAGGATTTGATGACCAAAACCACGCCCAGTACCCGTTTGGATTAAGGAACCAGAAAGTGTTCCGGCATCGACTACAGCGATACGCACGACACCATCATAGGGACTTGCTGGCTGCGTTACTAACGGCGCAATCTTGGCCGGCTCTGTAAAGGCACCGACGACTGGAGCCAGCCGTTCTTCAAAGTGTTCGAGACGAAGAACAATGGATCGCGTGAAAGCTTTCGACTTGGATTTGTTTTTGCTACCAAAAAATCGGTTGCGAGATGCCATGGAATGCTCCTACTAAATTAGTGTGAAGAATGACTATCTTAAAAGGTAACCGTTCACGGCCCTTGCGCTTTTGGGTTGATCTTGTAGCATATCGGCGTGACGATGCCACCGCCGCTACCTCTGGAACTTTTCGCGTCGCTGGACCCAGCGGTCCAGGCGTATATTCGCGCACTCGAAGCGATCGTGGCGCAGATCCCGAAGCTCGAAGCCCGCGTTGCGGAA
>JANXNT010000558.1 GCA_025353985.1 Limnoglobus sp. | reverse complement strand
CCGTTCCACTCAAATTGTGTTTCTTCATTTGACCAAGCCTTACCGGCTTCATTCACAGCCACTTCTCGCTCGTCATCCGTCACGAGACCGTGGCGAATTTTTTACGTGAGTTCATGCCTCACTCTTCGCTACTCAAAGCTTACGCGGCGCGGCGAAACGATCCCCGATTCGTCGTTCTGCTCACCCGCCGGGCGGCTCTGGCCCCTAGACTTGAAACACCATGACCCCCCGCTGCTCTGAGCTGACGAAGTCATCAACGCACCCTTCGGAGTTTTCATCCGCAGCAATCGCGCCGGTAAGTGCGGCCACCGCAAAGTTGCAGCCATCGAACGTGGAGCGACGGAGGTCCGCCCCGCGAAGGATCGCCCCGACAAACTGGCAGTCTTTGAAGATGCAAGCCCGCATGTCGCACTTGGACAGGTCGGCCCCACTGAAGTCGCACCCATCAAATTCGTTCCAGCACATCCGCGATTCGGAGAGGTCGCTGTTGACGAAACGGACCCGAACGAACCACGATCGCCCGAAGAACGTGCGAGAGAGTGTGAGGTTGCTGTTGTCGGCGTCTTCCAAACAGTACTTGAAGTACTGGAAGCCGAGTTCCGCATCGTCGTGGTTGGGCATCGCGTCGTGGACGAACGCCCGCCCATCGGGGCGACGGGGCATGTCCTCGCCTTCTGATTCTAAATACAGCCAAGTGTCTTCGAGCGACTTACGCACCGTTGTTTCCTTCTGTCGTCTAACGACACAGAGCGATGAGACGTACTCAGATCGCCTCTGTGCCGAAGCCGTCAAAATCGCACAGTTTCTCGTAGGCGGGCATGAACAACTCGTCGCATTTCCCGCACAGCGCCAGGCGGTACTCGGGGTGATGCGTGATGGCCGTGCCACACACGGTGCAGTGGCCCGACCCGTCGCGTCGGTCCTCGGTGATCTGCCCGCCGCACATACCCGCCAAACTACGGAGTCCCGCCTCAAACTCATCCACCACGGTGGTGATGAAGGCTGCCTTCGACGGAAATCGGGCACGTGCCAGTTCCCGCAACTCGTCGAGTCGCGTCAGGCACTTGCCGAGTAACTCAGCGCGAACGGACGACGGCGACACACTCATCCGCTGACCGGCGGACAGCAACCCATCCAAAATACCGGAAGCGAGGAAGATGTGTTCCGTCATTGGGTTGTCGAGTCTGAGCATAGTCTCTCACTATCTTTTGCCGCCGAACGGGCAACGGGTGTATCTCCCCAATCCCTTCATCGGATACTATCGGCCTTCCAAGCGTCGCGTCGAGAATGTTTTGTTCTTCCCCGTTTCGCCGCGCCGAGTAGGCTTTGCGAAGCGAAGTGCCGGCACGATTCCATTCCGGCCAGCCCGCTTCGCGAGCAAGGGAGTTCCACGTGAGATGAACTCGCTCCCCTTGCTTGCTTGCGCAGGGGGCTGGCACGATGTATCGGCGTCGCACGTTGGTAACGACGAGAGTTCGCGCCCCGCGCTTCGCTACGCAAAGCCTACGCGGCGCGGCTAAACGGGCTACACCCGGAGCCAGCCGCCCTTGCATCGATCATAAAAACGACTACTCGTCGTCGAGGTCTTTCCAGTCGACGCCGAGTTCTTTCGCGAGTTGCTCGAGGTCGGCTCCGAGTTTTCGCAGGGCTTTGCGGGCGCGGAGTTGCTCGTCGGGTAGCTTTGATGCGGCGAATGGTTTGATTGCGTTCGCCCGGTCGCGGGCATCGAGTTCGCCGAGTGCGGTGATGGCGTGGCCGCGAACGACGGGTTCGTCGTCCTTCAGTTTTTCGCACAAAATCGGGATCGCTTTCGTGCGGGTAGATGGCGAACGGCGGCCATCGACTTCGAGTACGACAATCGCCCGCGATCGCGCAAGCGGGTCCGGCGATTCCGTCAGTTCGATGGCACGCGATACTTCGACTTCGCTAAGCGAAGCGATTCGCGCGGCCTTGAACAACTCGCCCGTTTCGCGGAAATCGTTTGTCGAAGTGCGTGCGCCGCGCGAGGGCGCTAAGTAGTACAGGCCGCCCCCAATGACGGCGAGCAACAGGAACACAAACGCAAGGAAAGACGCGGGTTGAAAGAACTTTTCGCCGAGTTCGGGGGCAGGCGGCGGGGGCAGGGGCGGCGTCATAGTGTGGCTTCCGTTGCGGCAAATCGAGTCTGAATTGCGAGCCAAACTTCGGCAATGACTTTCTGCGTGGCCGCCTGAAGGACGGTTCGCGGGACGATCTTCAACAGCCCCGTGACGGCCACGGTGTCGGCCGTCCACGCGATTTCGGTACGGTCGCTATTCGCACAAAACGTGAGCGTGGTATGCGTGGTGCTACTTGCGCCACTCGCCTCGGCGAGCATCTGAAATGTCACGGATTGTTCGGGTTTTCGCTCGAGGACTGTCAATGTTACTCGCAGCGTGCCGCTCAGAAACGCCAACTTCGGCCTCTGGTTCCACGTTGCCGTATCTGCCGTCGTAACGACACTCTCGGCATCGGGCAAACACGCAACGAGAAACGAAGCATCGGATAGCCGAGCATACGCAACGGCCAACGCAGCAGGCAGAGTTTCGGTGCCAGTAAGCATGGGGACAGTATACGGCGGAAGTGATTTCAATTGCAGATTCCCACTCTGAGTTACCGTTTTCGCAAAGTGGACACGATCCACGTGCCCGCTGCCACGGTGATTGTGGCCGCCCACGCGATCCCGGCGGCCGCAAACAACCCCGCGTTGACGGCTTCGTGGTAACGGGAATATGTCGCTTGCGCGGGTGTTGGATCAGGATATGGCGGCACGATCCCGCTACCTACGCCGTGAACGATGGCCGCAAACGTAAGTAGAACCGCAACGGTCAGCAATCCTGCAGTGAACTTCCACATTTGCGTTCACGCCACCTCAGCGAGGTAGACAGAGTATCGGTGCCAGTAAGCATGGGGACAGTATAAGGCGTCCAAAACCAATAGTCGGAACGCCGAATAATATTAGAAATGCAAAACCGAGCTTGCTGGCTTAGTATCAAAGTTTCGGATATGTTTGTTATTTAACCTTCGGCGTCGCCGCTTCAGTCTCCCGTTTTTCTTTTCGGATCATTTCGAGAATTTGGAAGTACTTGGCCGCAGCTCTTCCAAAATTGTCCGCAAATGCGATTGGTTTTTGCGGCAGCGGCTTACTGCTTTCGGGAGACATATTGTACCTGGGCTTCTGGAGAGTCCCAACTGCCATCCGGCGATTTTGCCAGTGGCAACACAATTGGCGTATCTTACGATTTTTTCTGACAGTCAGCCGGAATAAATTTTTACTTTGACAAGTCTTCGGCTTCGGTATCTGCATTTTTAGCCGGACCAACCGCTAGCGGTGCTAAAATTCTTGGTAATGCCATACCGAGAAGATCGGCGATCGCTTTCAAACTATGGCAACACGTCTCAGGAATGGGACGATGCGAAGAAGAGATAAACAGCAAGCCAAACGTCTTCTTATCCATTGACCCCGTCTCGAATCCATTGATCGGAGCGATCATGAGATATCGAATATCTTCAAACTTATCGGTAGGAGTTTCCTTCCACATTTTGTCGATATTAATCGCCTTTTCCAAATCGGTGATGACACAAACGCCGAAACCATTCTTGTCCTTGAAAAGTTTTGCGATGCCCTCGTCTGCCCGAATCGGTTCCGAATGGCTTGCTCGTTGAGGAAATAAATTTTTTGATCGTGCCATGGTAAGAAACCATCGCCCGGGCTTCTTTTTTTGGTCTTCTTTCACCACTAGCATACGTATACAGCAGCCTACACTCGCGTCGCGTAGTCGTAGCTGATAATACTCCGCAATATTATTTGCCGTATTCGGCGCAAACAAATCATCGATCTTGGCGACGCCTACTTTTGGATCGACACGGAAACCTTCCAGAACAGCATGTTGATTATCGCGTACAAAGTGCGAAATGAGATGCAGTCGAGAATCGGCTTCGTCTTCTACCTCAAAAACCCCAGCAAATACAACAAAAAGTGTCATCGATACAAATAATATGCTAATTGCTATTAAAAGTATCGCGGTAATGACACCGATTTCTGACTTGACGATAATGCTGACATAACCTGCTATTCCAAGCAAAGATACTGCTCCGAAAATCAATTTTCGGCTACCCAACACCCACGTTAAGAATTTTTTGCGAAACTGAATTTCCGCGACCTTATGACCTAAACGCCGCACAATAGGAATGCGAGTAAGTATCTCCGAGTTCTCTGGAGCGTTGAAATACGAGTATCCTTCCCCTCTGACTGAAGAGGGGTTCAGATCGGGCTTCGGTGCGGATTTTTTTGCCACTGTAGACTTCTTGGGTACACGTATTCGTCGCACTGTTAGTCTCAGCATACCCGCAGCCACGGCGATTGCGATATTCCCGTCCCATTTGAATCAGGTCTTTTTGGGCCGTTGTCGTTTGGGAGTCGCCGCGCTCGGCCCTAACTCTTTCTTCAGTTCGTCGGGGATCGACTCGATGAGCTTTGTCATGTATGTGGAGATTGCCAGAGGTTTTTCGATGTCTCGAAGTGAATACTCGGCGACGATGTTGTTCTTCGATTTGCACAGAATGATGCCGATCGTTCGGTTGTCGCTCGGGTGGCGAAGAATTTCGTCTATGGCCGTTACGTAAAAATTCATCTTGCCGACGGCTTCCGGTGAAAACGCGCGCGCTTTGAGATCGATGATGACGAACGAGCGCAGTTTCAGGTGGTAGAACAAAAGGTCGAGGTAAAAGTCGTCGCCTCCGACGTTGATGTGATACTGACTGCCGACGAACGTGAAGCCGACGCCGAGTTCGAGAAGAAACTTCTGAATATGGGCGACCAGCCCGCGTTCGAGTTCAGCCTCGGCGTGATCCTCGGCTAACGTCAGGAACTCGAAAGCGAACGGGTCTTTCAGCGTTTCGCGCGCGAGATCGGACGTCAGTGCGGGAAGTGCTTTCTGGAAATTCGATACCGCTTTGCCCTTTCGGACGTAAAGATCGGTCTCGATCTGGTGAACGAGAACCGCCCGCGACCAGCCATTTTCCTTGGCCGCCTTGGCATACCAGAGGCGCGCTGCGAGCTCCTTCACTTGCTCCATCAGGACGACGTTGTGGAACCACGGGATTTGTGCAGCAGGCTGCTGCACAATTGAGTCGCCCGGCCACGCCTCAGCAAACGACCGCATGTACTTGAGGTTTCGGGCGGAGAAGCCGGACTGACCGGGAAATTCTCGTTGGAGATCTTCTCCGAGCCGGTCAATAACTTTCGCCCCCCATCCCATTGCCGACTGTCGTTCGACGATTGCTCGGCCGATGTCCCAGTAGAGTTGGATCATCTCGACGTTGACCGACACGGCTGCCTTCAGCTGCGCCGACCGGACGCGAGTCTTTAACTCGACGAGCCACTCGGCATAACCAGCAGGCAGTAGCGAACTCGTCGGTTCGAGTGCGGGTCGATTTTCAATTCGTTTCTTGCTCATGATTTGGATTTATCACGAGTGAAACCGAAGTGATACGAAATAGCGGCGAACGATGTTCACGCTACCCGTTCGATGGCGAGGAGGGTGAAGTCGTCGGCTTGGCGCATATTCCGCAAGAGATCGTGGGCGACGGCATCGACGAATGGCTGTGCGGGGAGGGTGCGATGTATGGCGGATGCGGTGGAAAGTACGCGGGTGGCGCTATCGGAATCGACGATGGTGCCATCGCTGGCGAGTAGCAATTTGTCGCCGGGCTGGAGTTGTCCGAACTGCGTGGGGTAGGCACCGTCGGCGACGCCGAGCAGCGTGCCGGATGCTGTCCAGGCTTCGATGTCGCCGGACAGTGGCACGTGAATCGGCTGCGTGACCGATGCTTTCGCGAAGGCGACTTTACCCGTTTCGCCGTTCGCCCGCACCCAGATCAGCGAGGCAATCGGCGGGTCGTTCAACTGGAGTTGCAGTAACGACCGGTTCACCATCGCGAGTACGTCGCTGGGTGTCGGCTCCGTACTGGCACTGGCGTGCGTGCGGATCGCCTGATTCACGAACAGGCTCAGAACGCCACCCGATGCCCCACCGGCGGCCACGATGTCGGCGAGGTAAAATTCGGCACCCGTTGCGGTCGGGTTCGCGTTGAAGAAATCACCACCGGCGCGGCTGCGTGGCCGGTAATGCACGCCGAACCGCAAGGTGCCACAATCGGCGAGTTTCGTGGGGATCAGCGAGCGGTGGATCGTGCGCGCCAGTTGCACATCGCGGTCGATCGACCCGTAGGCTTTTTGCAAACGCTCGGCAAACACCGGGGCTTCCGCCGCCCGCAATGCAAGTTGTTCCGAACCCTGGCGGATGCGTTGCAGCGCCGCAAGTTGAGCCACGAGTAAACCCGGATCGAACGGCTGCGGCATGCAGACATCTGCACCGGCGTCGAGGCCCGCCTTCTTCCACTCGATCGATGGCATCGACAAGATCCAGACGATCGGCAGGTACTGCGAACCGAGTTCGACCCGCCAGCGCCGCGTTTGTTCGATGGCCGCATCGAGGATTTCGCCGGGGTAGATGATTGCCGCAGAAATGGCGTGGAAATCGATCGTGGGTGTGGATCGGAGCAAGTGCGGAACGTGTCTCAACCCAGCGGCTGTCAGCGCCGAAAGAACATCGTCCGTCGCCGTCTGCGGTTGTGCAGACACTAGTATCGGTCGCCCGATTTCCATCAACCACTCTCGCCTGGGTATCGAGTTGTCACGTTATTGTAGGAAGTGTCAGAACTTCCCCGCCACAAACACAAAAACACCCGCGTTGCCGGGCGATATGTCGCGTGGCTTGCGGGTGTCTTGCGTTGGCTGTTACACGAACTAATCGACGATAGCGAGAATGTCGTCTTCGGTCATGATCAGGAATTCCTTGTTGTTCACGGTGATCTCGTTACCCGAGTACGACGTGAACAGTACGCGGTCGCCGACCTTCACCTGGAAAGTGGCACGGGTGCCGTTTTCCAGGAGCTTGCCTTCGCCCATCGAGAGGATTTTGCCTTGCTTCGGCTTTTCCTTGGCGTTGTCCGGGAGGATGATGCCCCCAGCGGACTTGTCTTCGGCTTCGAGCCGTTGCACCATGATTTTTTCGTTCAGCGGGACAACATTCATCGGTCAGCCTCGTGTGGGAGTGTCGGGTGATGCGGCTCGGTCGGTCCGTAAACCTGATTCAGTGCTCGCATTAGTGTATTCAGGACGATGTTCACATTCACCGGCTTCGGAATCACGCTGAACACCTGCGCCAAAAATGCCTGACGCATAATGTCGCGGGTAGCGTCGGCGGTCATCAGAATCGCGGGCAACATCGCATTGATCTGCCGCGCCATCTGCACCGCTTCCAGACCCGTCAGCCGTGGCATGTGCATGTCGATCAAGACGAGGTGAATCGTCTCGACCTGCACAATTTCGACCGCTTCACTGCCATCGGCTGCCAGAACAGTCGTGAAGCCCCGTTCGCGCAATAGGTCGCTGAGTGCTTTGCGATTCCCCTCGTCGTCGTCGGCGATGAGGATCGAAAACGGGCAGTCGATCTTCGGTGGTTGCGGTGTCAGCACCATAGCGGTCACCTCCCCGAGTGGTTCGCTCGCACAGTTACCGAACAAATCATGCGATACAGCGGACCTCGTGGAAGGAACATCTCCTGTCTCACGCAATGCAAACCGGATGCCACGCCCGAACGACCGGCCCACACGGCGCGCAAGTGGCGACGATTTCCCTATTTAGCACGATTCCGCTACGAGGCAGCCAGATCGCGGCGTGCTGTCATCCTGACACAGATCGTCCAGTTTCTGCCATATTTGGTCAAGTGGAATCGCCCTCTTCGCGATGGGTAGTGAAAACATGCGGTCGTTTCGCGGTTCCCCCTTGCCATTTGTGTGCTTCGCTCGTTCACTGGAAATTATGATCTCAGAAGATTGGCTGAAGGGCACCGACCCGGATGAAATGCTCGAATTCGTTCTCGACCGGTTCAATCCGCGTCGGTGGCGACTGCTGGCCGCTGCGTTCGTGCGTCGCCGTTGGGATGTCGTTCCCGAAGGCGATCTGCGCGATGCGGTCGATTTCATCGAACTCAACGCGGCCGTGCTACCGGCGAAAGTCGCGAAAGACTGGCTGAAGCGGATCGATGCCGCGATCCCTGCGGCCATCGAACAAGCCCGCAACACGATGGCCGATGTCGTTCGCCCCGCAGACCCGACCTCGGCCGATCAATCGGGGCCGATTCTCGAGAGTCCGGACGAGATCGCCCCGGCGTTCCCGCTGTTCGCCGCCGCTAGCCGTCATGCTGCGCTCGCGATTGAAGCCTCGTTCTTGCACATCGAACTCGCTGCCGATGCCGTGCGGACGCTGTTCGCGGAACCGGGCCGCGAGACGGTCATTCGCACGACGAGCCGCATCGAAGACGCGGTTGCGGATCGGGCCGAGGCGAATCGCTATGCGAACAATGCCCTACGTATGAAGCAACAAGGCGACGAACTCGCCGATTACGCCACGACGGTGAAGAACCAGCGGGTCGAAGAATCGAAGGCAATCGAGATGGTTCGCCGCCTCGAAGAGTCGCAGGGAAATCGGACGAACGACATCGACCCCGACGAAGACCCGACCGAACGCGCCATGAAGAAAGTGTTGCCGCGATTCTTGCACGAACTCGTCGGCAACCCGATCGTCGGTTATCGCTTCGAGCCGAGTTGGTACACGCCATCGGTCGTCGATATCGCACGGACGATTTACGACGAACGTAGCTTCGACAAAATGCCGAT
>JANXNT010000542.1 GCA_025353985.1 Limnoglobus sp. | reverse complement strand
GTCGCGTATAAGGCAAAGACGAATATTGTCGACGTTTATGCGCGATCCAAACAGCTGTTGCTTACGATCAACACGACGTTCGACGAAATCAACGACCCCCAAGGCCGCTGTAAGGACATCAGCGACGGAAGACTCAACGGCGACGTACAGATTGGCCTCGCGACACTCGATGAACTGCCGTACGTGATGGGTCTGGTGCGGCAATCGTACGAGCGACAGATGGGATCTGGCGACTCCTAAACATCACGCGCTCTGCACATCGGAGAATGGGTGCCAAACGCGACCGGTTTCTCCACGAACAACCTTTGGTGGATGCAACAATTCTTCGAGACCTACCGAGTCACTGAAGTTCTCGCACCACTGGTGCGAGAACCATCGGGCAGTATTTCCAGTCCAAGTTAGTTAGAATTCGTCCCCGAGTGGGGTCTAGAAACGCAAAAAGCACTTCGAGTATTTCAACAGGAAGTGCTTAATGGTGTTGAACAAATTGCGGCGATAGGATTTGAACCTATGACCTCCAGGTTATGAGCCTGGCGAGCTAACCGGGCTGCTCCACGCCGCGTCTTGTAACTGAAGTATAGGGGGCATCTGGATTTTGGGAAGGTCTCTTTCACTTCGACCTGCCTCAAATTGGCATTTCGTCTACAATTACGCTCTGACATCACGCACGGATTTCCCTTCGGAGCCATCCCTTGCCGCTGCCCCAGCTACCGTTGCTCTGTATGGGTGGCATCGTCTGCCTGACCCCCCTAACCTTATACCTGTTCTGGCTTTCCGCCGTCAACCGGCGCGATCGCCCCACGGTGGTTTCGTCTCGGTGGGACTTCGTTTCGCTGCTATCCGCGCTCGGTGGCTTCCTGTTGTGCGTGGGCCTTTTGCTGAGTTCCGTGGCGACGAAAAAAAATCCGCTTTTGAACGGCGCGAACGTTCGCGATAACTGGGAGAACGTGCAAATCGCTAGTTTGATACTTCCCGTGGGGTATTTGCTATTGGTATTAGCGTGTGCGGCGCTCACGTTGCAATCGCGGCGGAAATCGCTCTCGGTTTACAACATCGATCGCACATCCGCAGAAGCGACTTTCCGCGAACTGTTCACGCAGATGGGCATTGATGCCAAACGTTTCGGGAACGTCTGGTCCGATACTCGGCCGTTGATCGAAGTCGTTCCCTTTCCTGCGTTTAGCCACCTGACGGTGAAGATTCTGGCTACCGACGAACGCCTAAACGAAGAACTCGAACGCGAGTTGCGCACAGCTCTCGTTACATGCTCTCCCGGTGAAAGTCCGGCCGGCGTGTGGCTCTCCACGGCGGCAACGAGTGCGTTTGTCAGTGTCATGTGCTGCGTGATCCTGATCGTGGCCGCTTCCATCTCGGGGCGATTGTAATCTCCGGGATTCCGACAGGATTAACAGGATTTTCTGAATTCCGACAGGATTAACAGGATTTGCAGGATTGATTCGAGAATTGCTTCTTCACTCTGTCGTACTCCTGTTTCATCTTGTGAATCCTTTCCAAAAAACTGCCATTTGGCAAACTGGCGAACTTGTGCGTGTTGTGTAGCCTGCTGATGCATTCCCAAATGAGGGATTGTCAAGTTTCGTCTCATCGTAACGATTGCGCGGTCGATGCGTATAAGGAACGCGATACCGCCACCACGGATGGCGAGACCCTTTGCGAGGAACGCACGATGAAGAAGATCTTGTTTGCGATGGCCGTTGCCGCTGGCGTTGTCGTCTCCTCGAACGGGGCGAACGCACAATGGGGCGGCCCTCCCGGTGCTGGCGGAATGCCCGGTGGCATGGGTATGGGCATGCCCCCAGGCGGGATCCAGGGGATGCCGTACGGCCCGCCCCCCGGCGCGTCGATGGCTGGTGGCGGTGGGGCTAGCCCGTACGGCTGGAACCCGATGTTCAAGAAAGTGCTGTGGTGGAAGAAGGATAGTTCGTCGCCGTGCGGCAAGAACGGCAAAGGCTGTGCCGACACGAACGCAGTGCCACCACCCGGTAGCGGGTTGCCCGGCTCGCCCGGTGCGTCGATGCCTGGCACATTGGTGTTCCCGCAAAACCCATACATCCGCAGCCCACGCGATTTCTTCATGTATGGTCAATCGGGCAATTAATACCGATTTCAGATAGAGGTGCGACGCAATGTGTCGCACCTCGTCGCATCCGAGGTTCCGCTATGCCGTTGTTTGGGGCGCACCTTTCGATTGCGGGCGGACTCACGAAAGCGATCGATGCGGCGCTCGCACTCGGAGCGCAGACGGTGCAAATTTTCACCGCCACGCCGTCGCAGTGGAACGTGTTTGCCACGGGGCAATCGGGCGAACAGTCGCCGCTCGATGCGTACAGCGGAAAGCCAATTCTTGCGAACGATGTCGCGGCATTTCAACAACTTGCGCGAAAGTCCGGGTTGCAGTTTCTGACGGCACACGATTCGTACCTGATCAATCTCGCGTCGCCCGATGATGCGGTTTACGAAAAGTCGATCGCGGCATTTACGTACGAACTCGACCGTGCCGAGGCGTTGGGACTCGCGTACTTGGTGACACACCCCGGCGCACACGTTGGCAGTGGCGAGACGGCCGGTTTGCGGCGCGTGACAACTGCCATCGATCGCGTTCATGCTTTGCGGCCGAGCCAAAATGTGAAAGTGCTACTCGAAACGACCGCTGGGCAGGGCACTTGCCTCGGCGCGAACTTCGACCATTTCGCAAACTTGCTGAACACCGTGAAAGCCCCCGAACGGCTCGGCATTTGCGTCGACACCTGTCACATTTTTGCGGCGGGTTATCCGCTGGGTAGCGAAGACGAATATGGATCGACGTTCGAGGAATTCGACCGCACGATCGGGCTGAAGCAGATCCGCTTATTTCACATCAACGACAGCGTCAAAGGACTCGGCAGTCGCGTCGACCGACACGCGGGCATCGGCTTGGGAATGATCGGCGAAGCCCCATTCCGAAGGCTCGTCACCGACCCGCGATTTCGCGAGTTACCGATGATTTTGGAAACGCCAAAAGAAGACGACGCGGGCAGCCAAATGGACCCGATCAACCTCGGCAAACTGCGTGCATTCCTCGCCGAAGGCCCGCTTGTCATGAACAGGTAAATGATTCGGTTTGCATTCGGCACGCAGAAACAAACCCTCGCTTGCGCGTCGGGCTAACAATCCGATCCCGTTAGCCCGACGCGCAAGCGAGGGATGTCTATCGATGCGGATCGACTGACAACCCGCGACTATTCTTGGCGGTTACCCGTTTACCCCATGCGTTTTTGTAGTTCCTGGTTCACGGCTTCGAGGTACTGTTCGGTGGTCAGGTAGGGCGTGGTTTCGCCGATTAGCAGTGCGAGGTCTTTCGTCATTTTGCCCGATTCCACGAGGTCGACGCAGACCTTTTCCACGGTCTCTGCGAACTTCACTACGTCGGGGGTGTGGTCCATTTTGCCTCGGTAAATGAGGCCGCGCGTCCAGGCGTAAATTGAGGCGATTGGGTTCGTGCTGGTTGGCTTGCCTTGCTGGTGCATCCGGTAGTGGCGCGTCACGGTGCCGTGTGCGGCCTCGGATTCGATCGTGCTGCCATCGGGACTCATTAGCACCGATGTCATCAAGCCGAGCGAGCCGTAACCCTGGGCTACGGTGTCCGATTGCACGTCGCCATCGTAGTTCTTGCACGCCCACAAGTAGCCGCCGCTCCACTTCATGTTGCTGGCCACCATGTCGTCGATCAGGCGGTGTTCGTACGTGAGCTTTTTGGCTTCGTACGCAGCCTTGAACTCCTTGTCGAAGATTTCCTGGAACAGGTTCTTGAACCGTCCATCGTAGACTTTCAGGATCGTATTCTTGGTCGAAAGATAGACGCAATATTCGCGGTCCATGCCGTAGTTGAAGCAGGCGCGTGCGAAGCCGACGATCGATTCGTCGAGGTTGTACATCGCCATCGTGACGCCGCTGCCGGGGGCTTTGTACACTTCGCGCTCGACGACTGGCCCGCCGTCGGCTGGGGTGTACGTCAACTTCACCGTGCCTGCGCCGGGGAACAAAATTTCGCTCGCTTTGTACTGATCGCCGAAGCCGTGGCGGGCGACGACGACGGGCTTATCCCAGTGCTTGACGAGCCGCGGCACGTTACTGCAGATGATTGGCTCGCGGAAAATCGTGCCGTTGAGGATGTTGCGAATCGTGCCGTTCGGCGACGGGTACATCCGCTTCAGGCCGAACTCTTTGACGCGCGATTCATCGGGCGTAATCGTGGCGCACTTCACCGCAACCCCGTGCTTCTTGGTCGCTTCGGCCGATTCGTACGTCACCTTGTCGTCGGTCGCATCGCGATGTTCGATGCCGAGGTCGTAATATTTTAGGTCGACATCGAGGTAAGGCAGGATCAGCTTTTCGCGAATGTTGTGCCAGATGATCCGCGTCATCTCGTCGCCATCCATCTCGACAATCGGGTTCTTGACTGCAATTTTCGCCATGAGAGAGAGCGCTCCGGGTAACGAGGTGCCGCCTGCGGTTTGTCAACAGTTTACGTAGACCGCGATATGACGAACAGAAGGGACGAAAGCAAAACGGATCTCGTTTTCCGTTTCGCCACGGTTTCGGTTACGATGTGAGCACGCCTTCCCCACGGCTGAGGTTTCATCATGCGGACGATCATTTTGCTTCTCGTGCTGTTCGGTTCGCCGATATTTGCGGCCGATCCGCCGAAAGCGCCGATTGTTGCACCGATCGACATCAGCGAGTGGACGCCACGACCGGCGATCGGCAAAGGCGAGCCATACGAACGGATGAAAGACCCCGAGTGGGACGACAAGCGATTTCAACTGACCGATACCGGCCCGGTCCTCAATTGCAGTTTCCGCTATCTCG
>JANXNT010000540.1 GCA_025353985.1 Limnoglobus sp. | reverse complement strand
GTCGGCCAAATAGATCGTGCCATCGTTGCCCACCGCGAGGCTGTGCATCCCGTTGAAGGTGGCTTTGATACCCGCGCCGTCGTTGCCGTCGAAGCCCTTCTGCCCCGTGCCCGCGAGGGTGATCGGGTTACCCTTCGCGTCCAGTTTTCGCAGCCGTTCGCCTTTCACCATCTCGACGAAATAGAGCGTGCCATCCGCCGCGAAATCGACGCCGAACGGCGCGATCAGTTTGGCCCCTTCCGCCGAAACCGTCACGAGCTTTTCGGCACGGACCGACGTATTTGCCACGAACAACAGGCATAAAATCGCACAAAGTGTTCGACGAGTCATCGGGGATTCCTTAGTTCGACGGGTAGGGGGTGGGGTCGCCGGCAATGTCGGCGAGTGCGTTCATCGCGGCACGTAGCTCGGCTTCTTTCTTCGTGCGGCCCCATGCGGCGTGAAAATAATGATCGTTCACCTCAGCCGAGACTTTGAAACATTTGTCGTGGTCTGGGCCTTGCTCGTCGAGCAAATAGTATCGCGGTGTGCCACCGTATTCGCGCTGCGCGACTTGCTGAAGTGCGGACTTCGCGTTGTTATTAATCGCGTCGTCGGCGACAAGTTTCATCTCCGGTTCGACGAACCGCGTCACGAACGTTTTCGCCACGTCCCAGCCGCCGTCAATGTGAATCGCGGCCACCAACGATTCGAAAACGTTCGCCAACATATTTGAGGGAATATCGCCCTGATCCATCACGCCTTTGCCGACGATGAGATACGCACCGAGGCCGAGTTCCTGGCTGAACTTCGCGCAGGTTTTTCGGCTCACGACAGACGATTTGACCTTCGTCATGTCGCCTTCGTCGTAGTTCGGGTAATGGTGAAACAGCAGTTCGCAGGTGACGAGTGCCAACACGCTGTCACCGAGGAATTCGAGGCGTTCGTTCGATGCCGCACGCGAGTTTGCGCCCGATGTGTGCGTGAGTGCCGACTTTAATAAATCGAGGTTGCGGAAGCGGTAGCCAATTGCGGCCTGGCAGCTTTCGAATAGCAAAGATGTTTTTGTCGGTGTCATAGCAGTGTCAATAAAAATAGTAGCAAATGATGCACAATATTAAAAACGTACCAGCCGCGTGCGCTAGAGTCAACGAGCGGACAGCGTCGGACCGTAAGCGTAGATTGTACCAATATCCAAGGAAATGAGACAGACTTATGGCGAGTGATCGAATGCCTGCCGAGTGGGAGCCACACGCGAGCACGTGGATTGCATGGCCGCACCGGCTTTCCGATTGGCCGGGCAAGTTCGCAACGATCGGCTGGGTGTACGGCGAGATCGCCCGCACGCTGAGCCGCTACGAGAAGGTGAACATCGTCGTTCGCGATGCGGCCCAGGCGAAAATGGTGCAACGCACACTGAGGCGCGTCGGTGCGGACATCGCGAATATCGAGTTGCACGAAATCCCGACGAACCGCAGTTGGCTACGCGATTCGGGGCCGATTTTCGTCGAAAAGGCGGGACAACGTACGGCGCTCGATTGGCGCTTCAACGCTTGGGCGAAGTACCCCGATTGGCAACTCGATAATACAATTCCGGCCATCGTTGCCGACAAACTTGGACTGCCCACACGGCAACCGATGTATGGGCAAACGCGGCTCGTACTCGAAGGCGGCAGTATCGATGTCAACGGGGCAGGGCAGTTGCTGACGACCGAAGAATGCTTGCTCAGCAGTATTCAAGAGCGTAATCCGGGATTGAATCGCGGCGACTACGAACGGGTATTTGCCGAGTATCTCGGTGTCTCGGAAGTCATCTGGTTGCATCGCGGGATCGTCGGCGACGACACGCACGGCCACATCGACGACATCGCACGGTTCGTCAATCCGACGACGATACTCGTTGCTATCGAAAGCAATCGCGACGACGAGAATCACGAGATTCTGGCCGAGAATCGGGATCGTTTACGCAGCGGGAAATGCACGGTCGTCGAGTTGCCGATGCCATCGCCACTGTCACTGAATGCCCAGCGATTGCCCGCGAGTTATGCGAATTTTTACATCGCGAACGGCGTCGTGATCGTGCCGACATTCAACGACCCGAACGACCGCATCGCGCTCGGCATTATCGCGGATTGCTTCCCCGGCCGCGATGTCATCGGCATCCACTCGGTCGATCTCGTCTACGGCCTCGGCACGCTACATTGCCTCACGCAGCAGGAGCCGCTGGGGCGTTAGGCATACGCCCGGCCATCGCGAGTGCGACCCCGCTGAGTAACACCGCAACCATACTGAGGCCGAGGCTGACGAAGTGCCACGTTGTGAACGCATCGCTTGCCATTTTTGCTGCGATCGGGTCGGGGTCGAACCGCGCGATCCGCAGTTCCCCGACGATGCTCGACACCCACCAACCGACGATTACGGTTAAGAGTGCCAGCCCAATGACAGTGACGCGCCGACGGTGAACGCGCGTCGGCGGTTCCGCATTCCACCAACTGATCGCGGTGATGAGGCCAATCGTGCCGCATATCAGTTGCATCGCGTAATACTGCGGGAAAATCGGTCCAACCGCTGCACCAGCAAGGGCACTCGCCAGCTTCTTTTTCGCTTCGTCCGAAGTACCCGGCGGAACGATCGGGATAAACGCGGTGCGGTCGCTCGGCGAACTCGCGACAACGGCTTCGAACGACGGGAACAGCGATCGCGCGGCCACGAAGTTGAAGAACCCCGCCCCGCCGAACCAAAATCCGATGGCGAGCACGTGCAGGCTCCGAACGGCAATCGAGCGCATTGCAAAGTCTCCGATTCGAGTTTCCGTGCCGTTCCGAATTCGTCGGATATTCGCACGATGTTTCACCACAACGAACAGCGAACCGATGAGGCAGAACGCGGTGGTAACGAGTTCGATTTTTCCAAATGGATGGGCCGTGAATGCGATTCGGCACAGCGAAAGTGTGGCGACGGCAGCGATCGACGCGAGAGAAACCATCCGCCAACCGAACAGGCACAGTACCCACGTTCCGAAGGCGCATAACGTTGGCAGTGGCATCAGCACCGCCACCGCACCGGCACCCGTGGCGACGCCCTTACCGCCGCGAAACCCGAGGTATACGGGGAATAAATGGCCGAGGAATACAGCCGTGGCAGCCCCGACGCGGATCGATGCGGGTGACAAGCCGATGTCAGTTTGGGAGTTGATGAGCGCGACGGGAATTGCGCCCTTGAGAAAATCGAGCACGAAAACGAGGATGCCGAACTTGCGGCCGAGAACGCGGCCCACGTTGGTCGCGCCGATGTTGCCACTGCCGACCTGAAAGAGATTCACGCCGCGCAGCCGACCGACGAGGTAGCCGAACGGCAACGCCCCAACGAGGTAGCAGCACAGCCAGGACAGTCCCACTATCGCCATCGGTTCGCATCGCTGGGGTCACGTGTTCGGTACACGGGAATGATACGAATCAGGCGGCGCGTTTGAGGCCGCGAACGTCGTCGAGGAGTGCGATGAACTGCTGGTAGTGGTGCTCGAACGTCCACGCCTTCGAGATTTCGCGTGACGTTTGCGCGGCAGCTTGACGGTTGGCCCCATCGGTGAGTGCGGTCATCGCGCGGGCCAAATCGCGGGCATCGTGTGGGTCGTTGATCACGTATGGCGAACCGGCGGGCATCAGTTCGGCGACGCCGTTGAAATGCGTCGTGATTACGGGTAAGCCACACGCGAACGCTTCGAGTGCAACCAGCGAACACGGGTCGTAGAACGTCGGATGAACGAGGAAATCGGCTGCAAAATACGCTTCTTTCGGGTCGGCACGGAAGCCGAGGAACTGAATACGATCGCGAATCTTTAGCGATTCGGCGAGTCGTTCGTACTTGGCAAACTTCCGGTGCCCCACGACCGCGAGGCGAAATTTCCGCTCGGCTGGCATCGCCGCAACCGCGTGCAGAAGCGGTGCCAAGCCTTTCAAGCGGTAGTTCATTCCCACGAACAGGCCGACGGTGGTCGAGGGATCGACGCCCCAAGTGTTACGCTCTTCGGCACGTCGTTTGAGGCGGTCGTCGGCGTGGAATCGCAGCGGGTCGATCGCACTGTGAATGACGTGCAAAGTCTCCGGGGGTACGCCGTAATACTGTTCGAAATGGCCGCGAACCATCGCGCTGTTCACCAGGATCGTCGGTCGTTTCGAACCGAGATATTGTTTGCGTTCGAGCCACGAATACGAGAAATTCGCGGGGTCGAACCACTTGCCGATGGCGGCGAGGGAACGCACGATACGGTTCGGATGTTTTCGCAGATTGTGCGTCTGTGTCGCCGCGTGCAGGCCACCTTGCGGGAAAAGAATGTCTTGGCCGTACGTTTTGTCGAAGCCGATGCTGATGTCGTGCGGGATGCGTTTTAGGGCTTGTTCGCAAGCGTCAGCGAACCGCCACGGCCTTAGGAAACGCGGACCGGTGGGAGTGTCGATACGGTGGAAGTGCGTCGAGGGCGGCAGTGTGGCGCTGTCCCACGCGGACGCCACGAGGTGTACGCCGTGCCCGTCCCGCGAGAGGCGACGCGCGAAGTCCGCGATGTAGGTTTCGCAACCGCCGCGGGCTGGCAAGACACTCGGGTAACAGAGGGCAACTTCCATGTTCAACTCTTCGAAGCGGTGCGGGCTTGCTTGCGGCGGTTATGTCGGTCGTAGAGTCGGCATTTGCGTTCGATGGCATGGCGGATCCATCCGCGTGGCGGCGTCGAATCGGTCCAGTCACCGTCTCGGTAATGTTTCCAGAATCGCAGGCGGTCGCGGTCGGTGATGCCATCGACGCCGACCGTCGAAAACAGTAACTGCGCCAAGTCTTTCACCTGGTACCAACGCACCCCAATGCGGTGCCGTGCGAGCCGGTGAAAATCGATCATGGCGATTTGCAATCGGAACGTCTCGGGCACACGCAGGCAGTCGCTTCGCAATAAGTAAAAGTGGCACAGATAGCAATCTTTGTGGAACGTGCGGCGGCGGTGGAGTTCGCGTGCCAACTGCGCGATTTCCACAACGAGACGCGACTTCCAACGGGCAAAGTCCGAAGCGCTCAACCGCTCGGCTGCGAGCGGAATCGCTTCGTGCAAAGGCAACATGCCAGTTAATTCTTCGACTGCGAGAAAGCTCTGAAGTTGGCCCCACGGTCCACGTAGCTCGCCAGCCGCAATCGGGCGTGGCACGGGAATGCCTACCGATTTCGCCCACTCAAGGTGCTCCCATTCCTGCAGCCCCGTCGACCAGGCATGCCGCGGGAACATCGCCGCAAGTAGGCCGTTGACACGCGGCAACACATAATGCCGTTTCAGGTAAACAGTGAGCGTGCGGCCATCGTCGGCAGTGAGTGTCCAACGGCTGATCGTACGGCCTTGCTTCTCGTGAAACTGATCGCGAATCACCTCGGACATGATTCGCTCCGCCCAGCGATCACCGGCATATTCGACGAAATCGGCGGCTGCGTGGACGCGACGACTCGTACCGACCAGACGGCCGAAAAACGTATGAATCAAGGGTGGCTCGTATGTCAGTAGCGGTGTCATCGACCGGATATCCGACGGAAAACGCGGGCCGTAAAGTCGCGGGCCGCTAGTTTATTTTTCGTGTCACCGACGCCATAACCCCGCACAATTCGCATCGCATCAGTCTTCGATAGTTGCGGGCGAATCGCGACGATAATCGCCGCCAGGTCGTTCGCACAACGCGACGGATCGCTCTTTCGGATACGCCGCACACCCGCAATCGGATCGACGACCAAGCGGCGTTCGCGGCCCGTTTGAATCACTTTGAACGCAGCCGGCGAGCTACCGACTTCGCAATTCGCCTCGTGAATCGTGCGAATGAGTGCCCCCAGTTGGAACGCAATTCGTCGCCGTTCGTGGTCGGTCGTTTGGTAACGATTCAACCAATCGCTCAGTGTGAGTGCCGTATCAGGGAGATCATAAACTAGAAACGACTCCGAACGCAATGCCGATGGCATTCGTTGTCCGAATGCGAGCAATCCGGGTACTTCGACGCCGAATCGTTCGAGAGTAAATAACAGTCGTGCGAGTTTCGCCGCTGGCGAACGCACGCTTCGCCCGCGAATTTTCGCTGCGATTCGTGCGAGCGGGTTCGTGCTGCGAAATCGGACAAGCGTACACGAACGATTATCGGGCAAGCGAATCCCAATCGGCTGGCCATCGTATACCGCTTCGTGCCGCATCGGGTAGAACGGGCCACACACCGCGGGTGTCGGCCAGATCGCAGCAATTTCGGGCACCGCACACACTTCCTCGCCGGCGAGCCAAACCAACTTCTGTTCGAGGCCCACTCGGCGTGGTTGGCGTTGGTCGATCACCGACGGGCGGTGTTGCATCGCACGTACTTCGGCGAATATGGTTTTCGCGTACATCGAAAATTGCACGGGCTGTAAGGCTTTGATTGCGCGAAGATACGAATGCAAGAATCGCAAGCGATCACGCGGCGAAGCGAGTGTGTCCGCGACGGTTGCGGACAACAACGCGAGCGATTTGAGGCGGTCGTACGGTTCAATTTTCGCACGCGGAATCGCCGACGGCCAATCGATGATCGTTGGCGCGAATGTGCCTTTGCGAACGAACGCATGTTTTGCCGAGAGGTCCGGCGTGGCGAACCCGGCTTCGTGAATTTCCGCAATCGCACGCCCCAACCGCATCGCGATTTGTCGGCGTTCCGAACTCTGCAAATCGCCATCCGCAAGCATGTCGCGCAACTCGATCGAACCCGCGAGTTCATCGACGAGCACGAACGAACGCCCCCGTGCATCGGCACCATAAGCGATCCATTGCGGCGCGGCTAAACCACGTTTCTCCAGCGTTTCTAGCGTTTTTCCTTCGCGCTCGGAACGCGACACCCAGCCGAAACCGGCACGGGCGTTCTTCCACCGGATGCGGATACCCGTGTGGTGTTCACGCTTCAGGTAGACCGTTCGCGAACCCGTCCCGGAGCGGATCGACACGCGCACGACGTGACGATCCGGATGGCCGGAAACGATCTCGCCGGGCATGTCGAGAATCGCGGTGGGCGTCGAGAATCCGCATCGCGTCAGCCAGCCCCGGTAGCGCGGGTGAACGACGAGGAACCCGCTCGTCTGCGGTTCGCGGTGGTCGACGATGATCGGCTCGGACAGGATCGCCAGCGGTGGCATCAAGTTAGCAAGCATGACGAAGTTCCTGGGTGTTCGGTGTGTGGCGAGCAAGGAGTGCCTGCGCCGCACGCATGACTTTTTCCGGCGAAAGTTCGGTCATGCAGCGGTGGTGCCCGAGCGGACAGACACGCTGTTGGCACGGCCCGCACGGCACCGTTTCCTGAAGGTGAACGGCCTTCGCGTAGTACGTTTCGGTCCAACCGATGTGCGTCGGGCCGAATAGCGTGACGACCGGCACGCCGAACGCGGCGGCGAAGTGTCGCGGGCCGCTATCGGTCGCAATCAACAATCGCAATCGCCGTACGATCGCTTTCGTCAACCCGATTGACAATGCGGTGTCACTCATCGGCACCACGTTCGACAATCCCGCTGATGCGGCAATCGTGCGGGCTTCTTCTCGTTCGCTCGGCCCGCAAAGTACGACGACGCCACGCGAACGATTCGATGCGAAATCGCGTGCGACATTTGCGAACGATTCGGTTGGCCAGTGTTTCGATGCACCGAATGCACCACCCGGATTCAGGCCGATGATTTCGTCGAAGTGCGACAAGCCCGATTCGTGGATGAACGTATCTGCCCGTCGTTCGTCTTCGGGTGTCGTGAATAATTCGAGGTTGTGGCCGGGTGCATCCGTCCCCAATACCTCCGCGAGGCGGTTGTAATCGTCGACGATCGGCATCGGTTTCGGGCGGCCATCGGGGTTCCGTTTCGCGTACAGGCGATCTGTCAAAAGCATATCGCGACCGTATCGCGCGTAGCCAACGATGCGGGTGCAACCGGCGATTTTCGCTGCCAGGGCAGGGCGGAACGAGTTTGGGAACAAGATCGCGGCATCGGTCGCTTCCCGCCGTAACCGCGAAACGACCGACCAGAATCGTGCGGCGTTCGGGCCGCGTTTGTCGAAGGCAATCACGTCGTCGAACCACGGCGAGCCACCGAGCGTGTCGACAACGTATGGCTTACATATGGCGAGTAATTTCGCATTCGGGTACCGCGCACGAACGGCCCGTATCGCCGGCGTGGCCATCACCACGTCGCCGATCCAGTTCGGTAAAAAGAGAGCAATCGTCCGCATCCTTGCCTCGATTTTGCTAATCGCTCAACGTCGTCGGCGGTTCGAAATGATTGCACGAATCCAGAACCGTTTGCAGCAACTCGTGTAACTCTGTTTCACCCTCGACGACCCGAAACGCGATCTTCAACGCCCACAGTGGCTTCCCGCCCAAGTCAGCGATTCGCAGTTTCACCCAGTCCTTTTGCGTCGTCACAATCTGCGTGCCGGTTGGTAGTTCGCTCGCCCACTTTGCGAGATCTTCGACATCGCTGCGGGTGTATGCGTGATGATCCGGGAAAGTCCGAAACGCAATCGGCTTTTTACCGAGTCGTTCGAGTGTGCTTCGAAAACTATCGGGGTTCCCGATGCCGCAAAACGCCGCGATGGTCTTACCGCGAAGCTCTTCGAGTGGAATTGTTGCATCGACACCGATCAGTTCGGTCGGGGTGTGTTCCGCGAGTGCGATCGGTTTGCCAGGGAATCGATTGCTCAACCATGCTCGCTGTTCGCGTGCGGCTTCGACACCGGCCACGTCCCGTTCCATCACCTGCCCGTGACGCCGTCGACAAAGGCGGAGCAGGAAGCGGCGGTCTGGGCGATCGTCGAGGCGGCGACTGCCGACCTGGTCATCCTCGCGCGCTACATGCAGATCCTGTCCGACGACCTATCGGCGAAGCTCGGCGGCAAGTGCATCAACATCCACCACAGCTTCTTGCCCGGATTCAAGGGCGCCAAACCGTACCATCAGGCCCACGCGCGCGGGGTCAAGCTGATCGGCGCGTCGGCGCACTACGTTACCGGCGATCTCGATGAAGGGCCGATCATCGAGCAGGACGTCGAACGGATCAGCCACGCCGATACCGTCGATGACCTGATCCGCAAGGGCCGCGACATCGAACGCCGCGTCCTGTCGCGT
>JANXNT010000481.1 GCA_025353985.1 Limnoglobus sp. | reverse complement strand
GCACTCGCTGTAAGTACCGACCTTTTCGGGTCACAATGCGACCGAAAATCGACCGTGCGCGCCTTTTCTGTGTCATTTGCGCGCACTTCTATGTCATTTTGGCGCACTTTTGGGTACGTCCGTGCCGGTCGCACAATTCTGACTTACGTCAAATCGTCTGGAACTTATTGACTTTCGAAAATCGTGTGGAAGCGATGTCGCATCAGATCATTCCGAGTTGTAGAAAGTCAAAGTCCCGCAACTTCGACTATGTCAGAATCGCCAAAACCACTTGAACAATGGTTGTGAGTAGTCTATAATTATTTTAGATTCTAAAGTAAATGTCGGTGCCGTACCCGCCCCACTCTGCCTCAAAGGCACGATCCATGCTGATGATGTTGTCACCGCGTATCGCGATGTTGCTAGTTGCGTTTCTCGCGATGTCTGCCTTCGGACGGAGCGAGGAAAAGAAGCCGAGCTTTCGCGCGGATCAAGTCGCGTTTTACGAGAAGAGCGTCAAGCCGATTCTCGTGCAGCGCTGTTTCAAATGCCACGGTGCGGGCGAGAAGATCAAGGGTGAACTGCGACTCTCGAATCGGGCGGCGGTGATTGCGGGTGGCGTGACGGGCCCTTCGTTCGATCTCAAGAAACCAGCGGACAGCCTGTTTCTTCAGGCAATTTTGAACAAGCGTGGCGATGGCACCGAAGTGATGCCGCCTTCGGGGAAGCTGGCCGATCCGGAAATCGCGATCCTCACGAAGTGGATTGTCGAGCAGATGCCGGTGAGCGTCGAAGACCTTGGCGAGAGCGTGCCGAATCCGTCGGCGGCCCCTTCGGTCGTCACCGAGGAAGCGAAGAAATTCTGGGCGTATCAGCCCGTCAAACCGGTAGCGATTCCGTTCGTGAAAGATGCGTCGCCGATCGATGCGTTCATCCAGAGCAAGATGAATGCGAAGGGTTTGAAGTCGAACGGCCCAGCAGAAAAGTCTGCGCTCGTTCGCCGTGCGTATTACGATCTGTTGGGGTTGCCGCCGACGCCGGAGCAAATCGATGCGTTCCTTGCGGATGCTTCGCCCGATGCCTATTCGCGGTTAATCGACACACTTTTGGCGTCTCCGCATTATGGCGAAAAATGGGGGCGACACTGGCTCGACATCGTTCGTTATGCCGAAACGAATGGCTACGAACGTGATGGCCCGAAGCCGAACGCCTGGCGTTACCGCGACTACATCATTCGCAGTTTCAACGACGATAAACCGTACGATCGCTTCATTAAAGAGCAGATTGCGGGCGATGAGCTTCCCGAATGGTCGGCCGATGCGATCATCGCGACGGGCTATTACCGCCTCGGTATTTGGGACGACGAACCGGCCGATGCCAAACAATCCTTGTTCGATGGTTACGACGATCTCGTGACCGTGACTGCACAAGGTTTCCTCGCGATGACGGTCAATTGTGCGCGTTGCCACGACCACAAGAAAGACCCGATCCCGCAGACCGATTATTATAAATTACTCGCATTTTTCCGCGATATTCGCCCATTCAGCGACACCCGTGGTACGACGTCGTCGACGAATTCATCGGACATTTCTGCACCCGAAAAGCGGAAGGTTTACGAAGTCGAATTGAACGCAAGGAACGAACGGGTTCGCGAACTCGTCAAGCTGATGAACGTCATCGAAGTGGCGGCGATCAAGAAGTTGCCCGCCGAAGATCAACGCGCATCCGAAGGGCCGGATCGGCCACGAGTAATTGCGAAAGCGGTGAAGTTTTTCGAAGGCGATGAGAAGCGCGATTACGCCAAACTCAAGAAGGAACGGCTCGATCTCGAGCAAAAGCCGCTGCCGAACCAAGATATGGCGCTGTCGGTGAATCGTTGCGAAGTGCAACCACCGACGGTTCATTTACTTTCACGCGGCAACCCACACGCACCGCGAGACGAAGTGATTGCGCCCGGTTTCCCTGAAGTGCTCGGCTTCCCGGACCCGGTGATTCCGGCACCCGCGAAAGATGCGAAAACGAGTGGCCGCCGCACGGTACTCGCGAATTGGCTCGCTTCGAAGAGCAACCCGCTGACGGCCCGCGTCATGGTCAACCGCGTCTGGCAGTACCACTTCGGCAAAGGACTCGTGCCGACGCCGAGCGACTTCGGCAAACTCGGCGAGATGCCGACGCACCCGGAATTACTCGATTGGCTGGCGAGCGATTTCGTCGAGGGCGGCTGGAAAATCAAGCGATTGCACAAGTCGATCATGCTCTCTCAGACTTATCAACGCTCCGCGAACGCCAATGCGGCAAACATAATTAGCGACCCAGCTAATGCGTTTTACTGGCGGTTCAATATGCGTCGCCTCGCCGCTGAGGAAGTGCGCGACACGATCTTGATGGCGAGTGGCAAACTGAATCTCACGCCGTTCGGGCCGAGCGTGTTCCCGAAAATTCCACGCGAAGTTCTTGCGGGGCAGTCGGTACCCGGCTCAGGCTGGCATTACGATGCGAACAAACCGACAGCAGGCGACCGACGAAGCGTGTACGTGTTCATCAAACGATCGTTGCAAGTGCCGGTGCTCATCAATCACGATCAGGCCGACACCGATTCGAGTTGCCCCGTGCGTTACACGACCACGGTGCCGACACAAGCACTCGGCATGTTAAACGGCGAGTTCACGAACGAACAAGCAACATCGCTGGCAAAACGACTGAGCGACGAGTTCCCCGGCGACACCGCCAAGCAAGTGTCCCGCGCGATCCGCCTCACAACAGGCCGCAAGCCGAGCGACGAGGAAGTGGCGAAGGACTTGGCGTTCATTCAGAAAATGAAGGCCAAGTACACGCTCGACGACTCCGCCGCACTCGCGCGATACGCACTGCTCGTACTGAACGCAAACGAGTTCCTGTACCTGGATTGATCGTTACTGGTAGCCGCAGGTCTTTAGCCTGCGTACTTCCACTGGCTACAACTTCGTGTCGTGGTGAGTCTTCGAAACACGACGTTCCGTACGCCATGAATGAGCGAATTGTGCAGATGGCGTCGCGTCTCGAAGACTCGCCACGAC
>JANXNT010000526.1 GCA_025353985.1 Limnoglobus sp. | reverse complement strand
CTTTTACCTATTCGTGTATTTCGTATGTTTCGTGGTAAATTCTGGTCTTTTTCTCGAATCGATGCGATTGGTCTGAAGCAATTGAACCACGAATCACACGAATTGGGAAAGAGAAACAGACTCGCTTTCCAGATCGTATGTGGCGTATCGTAACAGCCTATCGCGCGTTTCACTCGAGGGGCACCATGACAGCGATTCGATTCACGCACATCGATCATTGTTCGGTTTTAATCACGAATGTCGCCCGTTCGCGGCAGTTTTATGGCGAGCTTCTCGGCCTGCGCGAGATCGCTCCGCCTGCCGAGTTCGACTTTGTTGCCGTTTGGTACGACATCGGCGGTAGCTATTTACACCTGCTTTTAAAGGACACACTTGATACGATTAGCCCGCGGCACTTTTGTTTGCACGTGGAAAATATCGATTTCGCACGTGCCGAATTGGCCGCAAAAGGGTTGAAGATCGACGAAACTGTGAAGATCGCGGCGGCGGATCGGTTCTTCATTCGCGACCCCGACGGCAACCGGATCGAGCTATTGCAGTGGCTGCGTCCCTATCATCCAGAGACCGACGGCCAGTTCGCCAGTTGATGTTTGCGACACTCCGCGGGGTACAATGGGTTAACTGCCCGCTCAGGAGTGAGAGCCACCATGCCCGACGACGACTTTGCCCCGCCGCCCGTGAGCGAACAAACACCCGATCCGCGACCCGGACCGGCAGACAAGGTGAGAACCTTCCCGACGACGCCCGGCGTGTACCTCATGAAGGACGATCGCGGCGCGGTGATTTACGTGGGGAAAGCGAAGAACTTGCGGAGCCGGGCGGGAAACTATTTCCTGAAAGAAGCAGCGGAAAATCCGCGGACGCGCGAGTTGGTAAAGCACATCGTCGACGTCGAATTCATCCCGTGCGATACCGAGGTCGATGCCCTTCTAAAAGAAGCGCGGCTCATCAAGGACATTCGCCCGCGGTTCAACAAAGATCTCAAAGACGATAAGTCGTTCCCTTACTTGCAGATTCGCATTCGCGAGGAGTTTCCGCGCGTCGAATTCACCCGCACGCCACGCAGCAAGGGCGTGAAACTTTACGGCCCGTTCACGAGTGCGCGGAGTTTGCGTGCGGCGATCCAGGTGCTTCAGCGCGTGCTGCAATTTCGCACCTGTACGCTCGATATCGTCTCCACCGAAGACCGTTGGCGTTGGTTCCGACCGTGCCTGTTGCACAGCATCCGGCAATGCACCGCACCGTGCAATTTGCGAGTGTCCAAAGAAGATTACCGGAAGCAGATTCGTAAACTGATACTCATTTTGGAAGGCAAACGCGGCAAGCTCATTCGCGAAATGGAAGTGCAGATGAAAGAAGCGAGCGTCGCGATGCAGTTCGAAAAAGCGGCCCGCATTCGCGATGAAATTGCGGCACTCAACAAGCTCGAACTTCGCGGCGATGTCGAGAAAGACGTGCAGCCGGAGGTATTCGCGATCGACCCGAAGAAAGGGCTACGCGGGTTGCGGAAAGTGCTCGGGTTGGCGACGGTGCCGCGGAGTATCGAAGGTTTCGATATCGCGCACCTCAGCGGGCAAGACACCGTCGCTTCACTCGTTTCGTTCCTCGATGGTTTGCCGTTCAAGCAGGGGTATCGCAAGTTCAAAATCAAATCGGTCGAAGGCGTCGACGACTTCGCATCGATGCGGGAAGTCGTGTTCCGCCGGTTTAAACGGCTCCACGACGACGATGCGGTGTTCCCCGATATTTTGCTCATCGACGGTGGCAAAGGCCAACTGAACGCGGCGATGGATGCCTTCCGCGCGCTCGGCATCGAACCGCCCACAGTGATCTCGCTGGCGAAGCAGGAGGAAGAGATTTTCCGCCCCGGCGAATCCGAGTCGATCAAGCTCAGCCGCCACTCGGCCGCCCTGCGATTGTTGCAATACGTCCGCGACGAATCACACCGCTTCGCGCAACACTATCACCACACGTTGCGACGCAAGAAGTTGATCGATTAGTTACGAGAGATCGTAAAGCATCACGACAGCATCGGTGCCACGCATGATGATTTCGCCTTTACCGAAGCCTTCGAGGTACGCGCGAATGGCGGCTTCCTCGTGCGTTTGACGATGGGCCATCAAGATCCAGACGCGTTTCTTCCCACGTAACACGCGCATCTCTTCGCGAAATTGCCGGAGATCTTTCCCGCGATTCTCCACACCAAGTACCGCATTCTCGGT
>JANXNT010000513.1 GCA_025353985.1 Limnoglobus sp. | reverse complement strand
GGTTTTTGAGTTTGAACATTGTCGAAGTATACCCAGGGGTACGACGAAACGTCTAACCCTGGGCTATGAGATGCAACCCCGTTGGGGTAAGAATTGGCTATTCATTTACCCCAACGGGGTTCGATCGTTTAGCCCAGGGTTAGACGTCTTACGTCGTACCCCTGGGCGTACCTGCAAAACGCGCAACTTCAAAAAACGCAATCGAGGGGAGGAAGTTCCTTTTGGTGGAAGCCCCTTGCTCGCGCTGCGGGCTGGCACGACAAAGCTCTGGCTATCCGTGCTGTGCCTGTTACTTATCGAGCGTGTCGATAATCTGTTAGTAAGACTTTCCCTTACCTAACAGCAATCGACATCATGCGTATTCTTGTAACGGGCGGCGCGGGCTACATCGGTTCGCACACGGTGAAATGGCTTCTGGCCAATGGCCACCAGGTCACGGTGTACGACAATCTCTCACTCGGCCATCGCGCCGCCGTGCCTGCGGAAATCCTCGTCGAAGGCGACCTCAAGGACGTCGATCACCTCGATCAAGTCCTTGTCGGCCATCAGATCGATTCGGTCATTCACTTTGCGGCGAACTCGCTCGTCGGCGAATCGGTGACGCACCCGGCGAAGTATTATCAAAACAACTTGCTAAATAGCCTCAACTTGCTCGAACGGGTTCGGCGTCACGGCATTCAGCGGTTCGTGTTTTCGAGCACGTGTGCCACCTATGGCGTACCCGATGCGGTGCCGATTACCGAGGCCCAGACGCAGCTGCCGATTAACCCGTACGGCAACACGAAACTCGCGTTCGAGAAGATGCTGTCCGACTATGCGCCGGCGTACAACATCGGCTTCGCCGCGCTGCGTTACTTCAATGCCTCCGGGGCGTCGCCCGATGGCACCATCGGCGAAGATCACACGCCCGAATCGCACCTGATCCCGATCGTATTGCAAGTGGCGCTCGGGAAACGGCCACACGTGGAAATCTTCGGCACCGACTACCCGACGCCCGATGGCACCTGCATTCGCGATTATATTCACGTCGACGATCTCGCATCGGCGCACCTGCTCGCACTCGAAAAGATCGTGCCGGGAATGGGGCGGTTTTACAACGTCGGCATCGGCAACGGCTACAGTGTTCGCGAAGTTATTCAGACCGTGGAAGCGGTGACGGGCAAAAAAATCGCCGTGAAAGAAGGCCCACGCCGTGCGGGCGATCCGCCATCGCTCGTCGCCGGTTCGGACCTCGTGCGCAAGGAACTCGGCTGGAAACCGAACTACACGGAGCTTCGCTCGATCGTCGAATCGGCATGGAATTGGCACAAAAAGCATCCGACCGGATACGCGAAGTAGACCAACTGTAGGCCCAGGGGTACGACGTAAGACGTCTAACCCTGGGCTAAAAGATCGAACCCCGTTGGGGTAAATGCGTAAACGCTTTGTCGTACCTCTGGCCAAACCCGGCCTGACGTATTTTCAACAAACACCAGTTATTTTTGCAGTTCCTGAACGATTCCATCCTCATCGAACCCTTTTCCGTTGTGCAATTCTTCGCTAATCGCATAATGACGGATAACAACTGGGCAGGATGTTCCCGGTTCTGACACCCCCGACTGCCGTGGCGAGCGGTCGGCGGGCCAAGATTGCCCCTAATTATTAGCACTACAAATAGATAATCCCCGATACGACTTGCCTCCCCAAATTCGGGAGCATTGTTACTCGTCGTTCGATGCGGTGAATGCTGGGCACGCAACCCACGAAACGAACGATCTTCCATACAAGATCGTGCTCGTTTCGTTTGCATTGCTAGTACTCACGGATCGATGCGAGAAACCGAGCGTAGCGGGCAAAATGAAAAGGGATGGACACATCGATGCCCGAGCCGTTGACAATTGCGCTCCTCGTCCTTGCAGGATTAGGAGGCGGATATGGGATTTCGAAACTATTTAGCAAGCGAAGTGGCGTCGCGTCCATTATGGACACCGAGGTCGTTCGCTCCGCCGAAGCCAAGGCGAAAGAGATTCAAGATCAAGCGCAGCGCGATGGCGAGCGCATCATTAAAGATGGCGAGTTGAAGGCCAAAGAGATGGCATTCAAACACAAAGAAGCCATAACCCGCGAACTCGATGTCACCCGCAACGAAATCCGCGAACACGAACGACGCAACGAGAAGCGCGAAGACCTGCTCGAAGAAAAGTACAAAGACATCAGCCGAAAAGAACACTTGCTCGATGGCCAGATCAAGAAGAATCAGGATTCCAAAACGACGCTCGACAAGAAGACGAAAGACCTCGAAGGGCTGATCCAGGACGAAACGAAACGCCTTCACGAGATCACAGGACTGTCGCGCGAAAATGCCGAACGCATGTTGCTCGACCGCCTCGAACGGCAACTCTCCGATGAAATGTCGGTACGCATCCAACGGCATACCGATCAACTGAAGCAGACCTCGGATTTGAAGGCGCGCGAGATCATCTCGATGGCGATTCAGCGGTGTGCTTCGGACCACACCGCCGACACGACCGTCAGCACGGTGGACATCCCCAGCGACGACATGAAGGGTCGCATTATCGGTCGTGAAGGCCGCAACATTCGCGCCTTCGAAAAGTGCTCCGGCGTCGATGTTATCGTCGACGACACGCCCGGCGTGGTGATCGTTTCGTCGTTCGACAACATCCGTCGCGAAACGGCACGACTGGCGTTAACGAAGCTCATCGCCGATGGCCGCATCCACCCGACGCGGATCGAGG